>DATIJO010000195.1:0-2511 GCA_035478555.1 Chlamydiales bacterium | reverse complement strand
TATCCTTCATGAAAAAAAGGATTTCCCCCATGGATAACGAACTCAAGAAGATTCTTGGCAAAATAGCAGGCACTGTCAAAGGCCTTAGCATGGACGCAGTACAAAAGGCAAATTCCGGCCATCCGGGCATGCCTATGGGATGCGCGGAAATTGGCGCTTATTTGTGGGGACATCTTCTCAAATACAATCCTGAGGATACCAGATGGGTGGCAAGAGACAGAGTGATCCTCTCTGCAGGCCACGGCTCCATGTGGCTTTATTCCTTTCTCCATTTGGCGGGCTATAAGATCACAATGGAGGACATCAAAAACTTCAGACAGCTCCACTCAGTAACGCCAGGCCATCCTGAGTATCATATTACCCATGGCGTAGAGGCTACTACCGGACCCCTTGGACAAGGGGTAGGAAATGCGGTAGGACTTGCTCTTGCCTATAAAATTTTAGCTGAGAAATTTAACACCAAGGAACACACACTTTTTAAGAATAAGATCTTTTGCGTAGCAGGGGATGGCTGCTTGATGGAAGGGGTCGGCTCGGAAGCTTCATCCTTTGCAGGTCACCTCAACTTAAATAATTTAGTATTGATCTATGATTCCAACAATATCTGTTTAGACGGCCCTACTTCTGAATGCTTCACGGAAGATACAAAGGCCAGATACAAGGCCTACGGATTTGATGTCTATGAGATGGATGCCTATGACTTTGACCAGATCGATAAAGTTTTTTCTGAAATTCAAAAGAATCAATCCAAACCTGTTCTGATCGTTGCCCATACCATTATCGGCAAAGGCTCTCCCAATAAAGCGGGCACTCACCATGCTCACGGATCACCTCTCGGCGAAGAGGAGGTCAAGTTATCTAAAAAAGAGTTAGGACTTCCTGAAGAAAACTTCTATGTGCCGCATGAAGTAACCGAGTTTTTTAAAAAGAGAAAGGCAATTGGTGCAAATCTTGAAAAAGAGTGGCACGATCTCTATAGAAATTGGGCAAAGGCTAATACCGGACTTGCAAAAGAATTTGAACAAATGAAAAACAAAACTCTTCCTGAGAATCTGGAAGATGAACTATGCAAAATCCCGATGAAGACGCCTCTTGCAGGTAGAGTTGCCTCTCAAAACGTTCTCGGCTATCTAGGAAAAGTATTGCCCTTCATTTACGGCGGCTCTGCCGACCTATCGGGCTCAGATATGACCATGATGAAAGAGTTTCCAATCATCAAAACAGGCGATTTCAAAGGAAGGAACTTGAAGTTTGGAGTTCGCGAGTTCGCAATGGGAACCATAGTGAACGGCATGTCTTGCACAGACATGATTCAACCCTACTGCGGAACTTTTTTTACCTTCTCCGATTACATGAGAAACTCGATCCGTCTTGCAGCACTATCCGGCTACCATGTGATCTATCAGTTCACCCACGATTCGATCTTTTTAGGAGAAGATGGCCCAACGCACCAACCGATAGAGCAGCTAGCTTCTTTAAGAGCGATGCCCAATCTTCATGTGATCCGTCCTGCGGATAACTTGGAAGTGAAAATGTCCTGGATAGCGGCACTGGGTTACAAAGGGCCAACTGCTCTTGTTCTTACCAGACAAAACCTTCCCGAACTTACAGGAACAAAAGTTCCCTATAAAGATGGCGTAGGAAGAGGTGCATACATTGTCAAAAAAGAATCAAAAGGCGTAGATGTTGTATTAATCGCAACAGGGTCAGAAGTCTGGCTAGCGATTGATGTCGCAACAAAATTAGCAAGCATGGGCAAATCGGTCCGTGTCGTATCGATGCCATGCTGGGAGCTCTTTGATAAACAGCCTGAAGAGTACAAGAAAAATCTCCTCCCAAAAACAGCTAAGAAAGTCAGCATCGAAGCTGCTAGCGACTTTGGTTGGAGCAAGTACATTGGACCTGAGGGGATTTCAATCCATATAGATGGCTTTGGTCATTCAGCTCCAATGGCTGATCTTCAAAAAGAGTTTGGCTTTACGGTAGATGCGATTGTAGACAAAGTTATTAGATCTTAAAAGAAATAGCAGGGATAACAGGATAAACAGGATAAAAAATTCCTTTTCTAATATCCTTAATATCCTGTTATCCCTGCTAATTTTCTAACCCGATACTCCACTTGCGATGCGATCTGATCCGGGATAGGAGGGCAATTCAATGAAGTTCACGGTTTTCTCAAACCAATGTTGCTCCTGGCCATACCTTCGATGAACGGTGCCATCTCTAGTTGTCAATTCAGAAGTAGGGGTTAAACTTGTGCGTTCCCATCCTAACTTGACTTGCACATAATCATCTGCAAGCAATTTTTCATCTACTCCCTGATTTTTCAAGTATTTACGAAGAGGACTTTCATCCTGAAGAGCGTTTGAAATTGCTCTAGGAATTGCCATGATGAATCGCGCTGGGAAGGTAACCAAATCTAAAGCTAAGCCAAAGATAATAGCAAAAAATTTGCCCACAATGTTCTGAACATGAATTGCATGGTTTATCACTGTAGGAAGGAAAAAATCT
>DATIJO010000194.1:0-4311 GCA_035478555.1 Chlamydiales bacterium | reverse complement strand
TTTAGTAATAACTTTTTCTGAAGTTGAACCCCTACAAGTAGAAGATGACGATGAAATTGATTTTGGGGATTTGGATGACGAAGTTCAACCAACTGCAGCAAGAAGATGTTCTTGTTTAACCACTGCTATTGGCGTAGTTGGGCTTGCAGCTATTGCTTATGTTTCCCCCTGGGCGGGCCTTGCAGGCGTATGTACCTATGGAGCCTATAGGATTAGGAAACTTTTTTAGTTTATTTCTTTTTGACGCGAAGGCCAGCCTTCGTGTCTTCAATGACATAGCCTTGAGCGTAGATAAAATCGCGGAGCTCATCCGCGAGTTTGAAGTTTTTAGCTTTTCTAGCCTCTTCTCTTTTCATGAGAGCATCTTCGATTGCTTGAGGAACGGTGACCTCGGTTGGTTCTAGAACGTTTAAGACCTGGTCAAATTGATGGAGGAGATGGAGAATTTTCTCAGCTCCTTTTTTGCCGAGCAGACCTTGGTCTGCAAGGAAGTTGCCTTCGCGGACAAGATCAAAGATGGCGGAGAGGGCTACGGATATGTTGAGATCATCAGCTAGTGCACTATCAAAATGCTCTTTCGTTTTATTTAGAAGTTGGGAGGTATCTTCGGTATCAGGAGTATTGATCTCTTTCAATCTGCGAATAAAATCATGGACGCGGGTAAGGGCTGCTCGGATGGCGTCAAGTTCTTGAAAGGTGAAGTTGAGCTGGATGCGGTAGTGGGTCTGAAGAAGCATGTAGCGGATCTCTTTGGGAGAGTAGCCTTTTTTCAGAAGATCGCGGAGAGTGTAGAAGTTGCCAAGGGATTTGGACATCTTGCGGTGGTCTACGAGAAGATGTTCCGCATGGGCCCAGTAGCGGACAAATGGCATTCCTGTACAGCATTCGGATTGGGCGATCTCATTTTCATGGTGGGGAAACATATTGTCCACGCCGCCGCAGTGAATATCGATGGTCTTTCCTAATAGCTTCATTGCCATAGCGGAGCATTCAATATGCCAGCCAGGTCTTCCTTTTCCAAAGGGGCTTTCCCAATAGATCTTGCCATCCCGTATTGGATCGTAGGCTTTCCAGAGAACAAAGTCTGCGATTCGTTCTTTGTCGTACTCATCTTGAGTGAGACGGTCTCTTTCAGATGCGCCTACTTTGAGGTCCTCTAAATTGAGATGAGAGAGTTTGCCATAGGTGTGAAATGAGCTGATGGAAAAATAGACGCTATTGTCTTTCCCCGTGTAGGCATGGCCTTTTTTGATGAGAGTTTCAATGAGGGAGATCATTTCAGGAATGTAGTCCGTTGCTTTTGGATAGTGTTCTACTTTTTCGATTCCAAGAGATGCAAGGTCTTCAAAAAAGGCTTGCGTATAGGGTGCAGTATATTGATCTAGGGTAATATTTTTTTCGATAGCGCCTTTGATTGTCTTATCGTCCACATCAGTCAAATTCATGACCTGTTCAACTTTAAAGCCAAAAAATTTGAGGGTCCTACGCAGGAGATCTTCAAAAATATAGGTCCGTAAGTTGCCGATATGCGCAAAGTTGTAGACGGTGGGGCCGCAGGTATACATGCGAATGAGATTGTCTTTTTGTGCGGTTATGGTCTCTTTTTGACGGGAGGCGGTGTTAAATAACTTCATAACATGGATTCCAGTTTGCGGTAGTCGATTTTACCTGTTCCTGTAAGAGGAAGAGTGGAGAGTTTTTTTACAGCGGCAATTTTTACTAGCCTGCTGAAGCCAGAGCTTTTTAAAAGAGTATTTGCCTTTTGCACGGTGATCTCAGAGCTTGTAAAAAGTGTCAGGGTTGTTCTTGAACCTTTCTCGTTAGGGATGATTGCAATAGAGGGCTTGCTATGGTTTTTTAAGCCTTTTCGGAAAGCTTCTTCGACAGCTCCTAAGCTCACCATTTCTCCGCCCATCTTCACAAATCTTTTTAATCTGCCTGATAAAATAAGATTATTATTTTTATCTAGGTAGCCCAAATCCCCAGTACGATACCAGGATTTTTTATTGATCTCAATGAAAGGAGATTTTTGTTTTCCTAAGTATCCAAGGAAGACATTCGGACCGCGGACACAGATCTCTCCCTCTTCGTGCTCGGGTAAGAGCTTTAGGGTTTCAGGATGGATAGTGCAGAGTTCAACACCCGGTACAGGCTGGCCAACACCTATTTTGGGAAGTGTCGGACGGTTGATTGAGATAATCGGAGAGCACTCGGTGATACCATAACCTTCTACTATAATCTTCCCCAAACTTTTTACTTCTTTGAACACTTCTTTCGGGAGCTTTTCTGCCCCTGAAAGAATGAGGCGGATTTTGCTCAAATTATGAGAGTCTTTTGCGGCTAAGAGCCCTTTGATAAAAGAAGGGGCTCCGCAAAAAAGAGTGATCTCCCACTTTGCTGCGTCTCTTGCGATTGCAAAACCATCGGTAGGATCGGGCGAGAAGGCAACTTTCATTCCAGCAAGTAATGGAAACAACCCTGCTACGGAAAACCCAAAAGAATGAAACGGGGGCAAGATCCCAAAAAGAACATCGTTCTTTGTAAACTGAACACACTGCATTCCCGCTACCTGATTAGAAATAATGTTCCTATGGGAAAGAGGGACGCCCTTAGGCAGTGACTCTGTTCCACTGGTAAAAAGAATAACGGCCGGATCATCTTCTTGTATTTTGTTTAAGCGCAGTTTTTTCATTAAGGAACGTCTGCTTTTGAGAGATAGCCTCAAGGCTTTGAATTTTTTGACAAAGTTGATCTTCTTTTTTATATCTTCCAGAAGTTTGATCTTATCGATCAGATCGCCAAACTCTACATAGGCCAAACGATCGAGAAATCTCCACGAGCTAATGACCACTTGCGTTTTAGTGAGTGTCATCGTGTGGTGCAAAAATTTTGGGCCGATCGTCCAGTTGAGCATGACAGGCACCTTGCCCGCAAACATGCAGGCCAAAATAGTGATATAGGCAGCAGAAGAGGCAGGAAGAAGAATAGCGATATTTTCACCCGGCATCCGCTTGATTACTTGTGAGAGTGCAAGCGCTGCTAATTTGAACTTTTTATAGGTCAAAGGCCCAACAAGATTGTCTGCGCAGGCGTAATATTTTCCCATTTTTTCGCAGATTCTTAGAAAAGCATCAGGTATGTTCTTGCCGCAAGGAGGCTCAGGTGGAACTCGGTTTTTTTCTTTTGGCCAGACCGCATCGGTTACCTCTTCTAGATGCATGGTCTTTTTATGGCCTTCCGACATTTCCAAGATGTCTTGGACTGTTTCTAAATCCTCCGGATGTATTTCTCTCACATCGTATCTTGAAGTAACGAAACTGACGATCCCGGCAATGTCTAAAGAGTCTAACCCTAGATCAAGCGCTAAGTTCATATCCTCTTTGATCTCTTTTGGATGGACCCTAGCAAGTGTAGAGAGTTCTTGAAAGATCTCCTTTTTTTTCTTTGGGGAGATAGTGGTTTTGCCACCTACTTTTTTCTTCACTCTTTTCCCTTCATGTTTCATATAGACTCTGCGCAAGAAACTATACGAGACTAAATAAAGGGGTTCCGTATCTTCAGTTTTATCTTTAGAAGTAGGGTAACGGTTGTACCAGTTCTCTAAATAACGGTTGAACTCGATCCTGGTTTTTTCAAAGGGGAAATCGATGGGATTCACTTCTATCTGAAGGTGGACCTTTCTTCTGGGTGTGAAAAAGATGAGATTTTTAAATAAGACCTTTATTCCATGTAGGATGGTGGTTTTAACATCAGGAGAATGCTGGGTAAAAGCTCTTGAAAAGCTGCTTCCCCAAAGACCTGAGGTGCGAATTAAGACCACATTGCAATTGGGACTTTTTTCTATTACGGAATGGGCAGCAGATGCACCCCCTATAATCTCTTTTCCTGTGTGTTTTAGCCTTCCGCTAGGATAGAGGAGGAAATTTTCTTTTCTTTTTAAGCCCTTGGTAATTGCATCAAGAGACTCTTCTCCTTTTTTTAATTTTATCTCATTAATAGAGGTCTCAAAGTTGGGTATGGGTAAAGCGTGAACAAGTTTTAAGAAGCCTTGTAAAAAGGGGTACCGATAGATGTATTCAACTACTAATGGCCGAATATGAAATTTTGGCCATAGATAAAGGATAATAATCAATGGATCTACGTGGGCAGGATGGTTGGGAAGAAAAAGGATCCCACCCTTTTTACTTAATTGATCCGCATTAAGGTTATCTTTTCCTTCTATTACTACCCTATACCTTAAAGCGAGTAACCGTCTAATTATAAAACAGCCGATTTTTAGTAGAAAATTCATAACCTACATTCTAATCCGTT
>DATIJO010000193.1:0-3898 GCA_035478555.1 Chlamydiales bacterium | reverse complement strand
CCTTTTATGGAAAGATCCCTAACTGAACTGCAATGCCTATCTCCCTTTCATGAGACCTATGCCAAAGGGACAAGCTACATTCTATCTTCTGATTGGAGGACAGCTCTTCAAAGCGCAATGGTTCTTAAAGGACAATTTGCTGAATCAGAGGAGGCAAAAAAGAAGTATCCCTCCCTATACAATTCCAATCTTTTAAGGATTGCCCTGCTTTATAAGAAGCTGCAAAACAACCCTGCTGAACTAACGGCATGGCAAGAGCTGCAAGCCTCTCCTAACCATACTTACTGGATTGATTCACTTCAGCAAAATGGCATTGCCATGCAAGAGTTTATCAGTGATAGGATCACTGAACTGAAAAAGGCAAAAGGCTAAAGGCAAAAGTATCGTGGCAGTAACTTCGTTACTGCGATACATGAGTAGAAGCAATGAAATTGCTTCCACCTTACTTTTGACTTCTGACCTTTGCCTTTTGACTTTAGATTACTCTTCGTCTCTCGAGCGTCTAGTAATGGAATGGCGCTGACCATGTTCTGCGTGGCAGCTGCCGGCAAGGAAGCCAATTTTCATGAAAATAATGAAGGGGATAAAGATCGCAATGATGATCGATACTATCCCTATGATGATTTGGCTCATTCTTTCTTGTTTTCTAAGGAAACTGAAGTATTTGCCGAGCACATTATCAATGTACTTAGGGAAAATAATCGCTAGGATCATTGCGCCGCCGGCAAAGAATAGACTGAGTTTGGGGCCTGTAAAGAAGTCCCATGCGCTGGAAATCGTTGCAATAATTATGGTAATAATGGAAAATACCTCCACCACATACTTACGGGTGAACACTTCGATCTCCTCTACGGATACGCCCATTTTAGATTTGTCGCTTTGTTGTTTTTTGGCCATTAGGTGCCCCCAGCATCTATCACTTCTACCGTTAATTTAATATTTTATTCAATTTTTTATCAATAATCTATACTTACTTTCTTTGTTTTTTATTGCTAATCCTTTAAGCTAATTGATTTATCATTACGTATATGGATAAAAGTCCTAGGATTATTTACTTCAGTTTGCTAGGAGTAGCTCTCTTTACAGCTCTCCTCTATCTGCTCTTGCCTAAAGAAGAGACTCTAAGTTTAGCTTCTTATCCATCCCTTTCTCCTGGAGAGGGCTCAATGAAGAAGCCTACTCTACCTGAGAAAAAGGAACCTCCTTTGGTCTTTCCTGTTCCGGACCTATCTAAAGAGCTAAAGCTTTGCAGCGTGCCTTCAAGAGACAATCCAGCTACAACCGAGTGGAGGATCTATGCTAATGGGGATTGGACATTAGTAGATGACGGAAGAATTATCCTCAAACCTTCTTGGGATAAGGAAAACTCAATTGTTGGAATGATAGAAAAAGAAGATGAAAAAGGTGTAAATATCACTCTTCTTTTCCCTGAGATTAAGGATGTTATCTTAACTGAGACCTCTTTTTTTCTGCCAAAGCAGGAGATGGTGGCCTCGCCTGAACTATTGGCTAAAAGCTATATTAGAGAGCTTCAAACCTGTAAGTGGTGGGGCAAGGATAGGTTTAAGGAAGATTCCTCTGAGGAGCAAAGACTTCAGCTTCTTTCGGAGAGCAGATCTTCTTATCTATGTAGGATCACCCCTTCTTCTTGCCTCATTTATAAGGATAAGCGCTGGCAAATTGCCTCTGCTCTGGATGATATTAGCCTCTATCCCATAGCTAGGCTTGCTGATCGTAAACTGCAGGTATGGGATGAGATAGGCAATTTTGTGAGCCTACCTTTGCAAGAAGCCACTCTGCAGCCAATTAAAACTCCAAAAGAAACCCTAATGCTAACTCCTCGTTTGAAGACCCTATATAGGATCACCTGCCTTTTTGATAAAACTCCCCTGGCTTTACATGCTGGGGATTTGGCCGAACATAGAGAAAGCGGATGGACGGTCCTGACCGATGTAGAAAAAGAAAAGGTCCTTGAAGGCTGTGCAGAAAATGATCTTTTTTATTTCGAAGGCATCAAAAAGGAAAAGGGCAAAAAAATTCTCCATGGCTATTTGATGAATGGAATGAGGACTTTAAAAGAAGAGGTCCATGTTCCCCTTCATCAAAAAAAGGAACAACCTTCTAAACGCAAAAAATCTACGAAATGAGACTGCTAATTATGAAATGGACACTAATCCTTCTTCTCCCATTCTTATCTCTTCATGCAGATGTCACTCTTTCACCTAAAGAGACAGAAGAAGAGGTGCGTCTTTGGAATGAGGAGCTCACTGCTTTAAAGGAGGAATTAAAACAAAAATATAAGGCTGCTTCTCTATTAAAAGATGCAGGCGAAGAAGAACACCAGGCCCTTTTAGAAGAGATCAATAAACTTAAAAGAATGCTAAGCGAGAAGGAAGAAGCATTTAGAAGGCGTTTTAAAGAAGAGCTGAAAGAAGAGTATGCTCTTTGGGACCAAGGCGAGACAACCATCTCTGAGCTTATCATGGAATATGGCTCTTCCGATTTTCTTTTTGTAATTCCTCAAGAGCTTAGCGCGTTAAAGCTCTCTCTTCATTCCTCTATCGCCCTTCCAAGAGAAAGCTGGCCTGAGATGATCGACCTTATTTTAAAATCCAATGGTATTGGAACTAAAAGACTTAATCCATTTGCCAAGCAGCTTTACATTCTAAAACATGACCTCTCCTCGATTGAGCTCATTGCAGATAAAAAAGAAGATTTAAAAAAAGTGGATGGAACTTCGCGGGTGTTTTTTGTGATTTCGCCCGAACCTGAGCAATCAAGGCCTTTGCAAAGCTTTTTTGAGAGATTTTCCGATCCCAAAGAGACCACGGTGCATGTAGTTGGCGGTAAAGTGATCCTAGTGACATCGCGTGAAAGCGTAGAAAAACTACTTAGTCTTTATTCCGCAGTGTGGGAGAAGAGCGGAGGCAAAGTGATCCGTGTGATCAATTTAAAAAAGATACAAGGATTAGAAGCGGAAAAGATCTTAAAGGCTTTTTTTCATGATAGCGTGAGCAAACTCCGTCCCTCTTTTTATCCGCAGATCGGGGATGAAATTGTCATTATGACCCTTCCCGGAGGGTTAGTATTAGTAGGAGAGCAGGCTGCGCTCGACCGAGCTGAAAAGGTGATCCAAGATTTAGAAAACCAGATGGAAGATCCAAGCGAGCTTACTGTATTCTGGTATACCTGCAAACACTCCGACCCAAGCGATTTAGCCGAGGTGTTAGAAAAGATTTATGATTCTTTGGTGCACTCCGACGTCCCCTTAAAAATGGCCGAAGAGATTCTACCTCCGCCTCCCTTTATGGATAGGCAGCCAGGACCTCCAACTCCAATGAATCCACCTTTATCACAGCTTTCTACAGCGCCCAAAGCAAAACCGCTCACAGGTAACTTTATCGTCGACCCAAAGACCGGCTGTCTTCTAATGGTCGTGCGAAAAGAGGAGCTCAACAAGATTAAAGCGCTTCTAAAAAAACTGGATGTGCCAAAAAAGATGGTACAGATTGACGTTTTGCTTGTGGAAAGAAAGATACAGGACCGTAAGCAGTCGGGGATAAACCTTTTGAAGATCGGAAGCGGAGCAGGAAAAAAACATGATAACGGCATCAGTTTTGACGCCAGTCAAAGAAGCCCTCGCAAAGGGATTTTTGATTTTATTCTTTCCATTCCAAAATCTTCTCTTCCTGCGATTGATCTCACCTATAGTTTCCTTCTTGCTCAGGACGATGTCCGCATCAACGCAAATCCTTCCGTAATTGCAGTGAATCAGACTCCGGCTACCATTTCCATTGTGGAAGAAATTTCCATTAATAATGGCGCCTCTTTGGTGGATAGGCCGGGAGGAGTGCAAGTTTAAAAATCTTTCACTAGGGCTTCTTATGGTACCACTTTG
>DATIJO010000192.1:0-1759 GCA_035478555.1 Chlamydiales bacterium | reverse complement strand
TTGAATTTTAACAGCAAATTAAGTAAAATGGTTCTTTTTAATTTAAGGTTAAATTATGAGTTCTTCATTTCTAAGCGCCGTTGAAACCGGCTTTCATCAAGGAGTAAATTTCTCAAGAAAACACCATCTTGCTACTAAGTTTGTAGTTCTTGCTGCAGGGATCTTCTTTCGTAGAGGTTTAGGAGAAGTTGCGAAAAACGCACTTTCCTGGAATGGTCTTATTTTTTGTGGCGGAGTGGTTGCACTTTATTATGGATATAAGTTGGGTAAATACTATTTGGTTGAATTGCCTCCGATTAGAGCTAGCTTGAGACAGGAAGAGGCCCGAACTCAACAATTAATGACAATCAGAGAAGCTCAAGAATTTGTCTTTGGTGCATATACTATGTTGGACCAAGAACTACAACATTTACCTCCTCAGGAAGTGAATTAAAAGAAAGTAGCTACCGGATCGATATCGATCAGTAGTTTTGTATTAGTAGAAAACTTTGTTTCCTTTCTTGTCTCTTGTAGTACTTTCGTCAAAGGAAGGATTTTCAGTGCTTTGATGAGAAATTGAAAGCGGAAGTTGCCTTTTACTTTTGCATGTCCTGCAGGTGAGATGGGGAATACCTCATAGTCTTGATTTAATCTATCAAGAAGCTTTTTTCGAAAGTCTGTAGCTAGCTTATTCACACTCTTCTCATCAGGCCCTGAAAAGACAAGCTTTGCAAATCTCGAATAAGGAGGATAGCCAAAGTACTTCCTCATGGGAAGTTCTTTCTCATAGAAGGCCTTGTAGTCCTGCTTGGCTGCAAGCTGGATAGTGTCATGATCAGGCAGGTAGGTTTGAATGATCACCTCGCCAGGAAGATTTGCCCTGCCTGCTCTTCCCGCTACTTGAGTGATCAGCTGAAAGATATATTCCGAAGATCTGAAATCAGGAATACCTAAAGCACCATCGATATTTAAGATCCCAACCAATGTCACTGCAGGAAAATGTAGGCCTTTTGCGATCATTTGGGTGCCGATAAGCACATCGGCTTTACCTGAGCGAAATTGAGAGATGAGATTTGCATGGGCATCTTTTTTTTGAGTGGTATCTCTGTCCATACGTAGAGTACGAAGTTCAGGAAATAATGCCCTTAAACTTCTTTCTACATGTTCCGTTCCAAAGCCTTTGTATTCCATGGTGGACTTATTACATGTGGGACACATTCGAAGAGGAGGAGCAGTCCTATCGCATAGATGGCAGCGGAGAAGGTTATCTCCCTTATGAAAAGCAAATGCCATTGCGCAGTCAGGACACTTTTGGATCAATGAACAGGCAGGGCAAAATATTGATGTATAATAGCCGCGTCTATTGAGAAGAACCAAGCTCTGCTCGCCAGCTAGAGCTCTTTGCTTTAATCCGTTCAGTAGTTCTTCAGAAAAATGGGTAAAGCCTCCCCTCTTGTCCATCTCCTGTTTCATTTCAATGATCTTCACTTTTGGTAAAAGAGCTGCTGGCCTTTGAGTCAGAGTATTGAGGATATATTTTCCTCTTAATGCATGAGTATAGCTCTCAAATGAGGGAGTAGCGCTTCCTAATACTACACAGGCGTTTTCTAACTTTCCTCGCATGAGAGCAACGTCTCTTGCATGATAGCAGGGAGCCTCTTCCATCTGCTTGTAAGAGCTATCATGCTCTTCATCTACGATGATGAGACCTAAGTTCTTTGCAGGACAAAAGATGGCAGACCTAGCTCCAAGAATGATCCTGATCTCATCTCGAAGGATG
>DATIJO010000191.1:0-2894 GCA_035478555.1 Chlamydiales bacterium | reverse complement strand
TTGGCGCCAAAAAAGTGATTGGAATTGATATCTGCCCTGAGGCATTAGAGCATGCTGAGAAAAACGCAAAAGTAAATCATTTGAGCATTTCTTTCACGGATGCTATTCCTACACTTTCTTCTAATTCTCTGTTCCTGATGAATATGATCTTTCCTGAACAAAAAGCTGTGATGAAGGAGGACTTTCCAACTCCATCTCAATGGATTACATCAGGAATTCTGGAGGAACAACAAGATACTTACTTAAAAGTGACCGAGCAATGGGGCTGTAAACTTCTTGAGATCAGAAAGAAAAACGGCTGGCTTGGCTTCAGATTTGAAAAATAAACTTATTTTATGTTGATGAAGGGAGAGATAAAGAGAGATCCCATATAGCCATTGGGAGCAAAGATATCCACATTGCCCAGAAAGTTTAACTTTTCAAGTCCTGCAATTTGAACAACCCCGCCATTTCCACCGTTGGGACCGCCCCTTGCATAGACTAGTCCATTGAAAGAGTTGCCGCCTTGAGAAAGGAGAATGACCTTGCCTCCATTTCCGTCGTCTGTTGAATGGGCCAAGATCTGTGCATTTGGGTCGGTAACGATACCTAGATTACCAAAATCCTCATAGTAATGACCCTGAAAGCCTCCTACAAACACGCTTCCTGCATCACCGCTATCGGAAACATCTAGCAAAGATTCTTCCTGTAGATCGATTTGGTCTCCTAATAGATAGATCTTACCGCCTGCAGATTGTACTACTCCCTTATTGATGACATCGGATGGGCCTACAACAAAGACTTCGCCATCTTCCTCGAACAGCTCAAACGAGTCATCTTCTACTTTGATTGCGGAAAGAGAATCTTGCTCCTCCATGTCACTTGTCCATACTCGGTAAAAAATTGGACTTCCTTCATTTAGCTGTATCATCACTTCGCTTGTTCCTATCATTGAAGCACTACCGCCATTAGCGTTCATGACCCCCTGATTTTCAACTTTTTTCCCTACCAAGCAAATGTGGCCTCCGGTTGTCTCAATATTTCCTAAGTTCAAGACCGATTCTTCAGATGGGCCATAAAAATGCCACGTTTGCTCATCAAAATCGCTATTTTGAATATCTAATGTAGATGCGACAAGTCCTCCAACATCCACACGGGCCTCTTTGCCAATCAAGATTCCCATAGGGTTAATGAGAAAGAGATAGCCGTTGGACTCTAGCCCGCCTAAAATCTCAGAGCCTATCTCGCCTAAAACACGGTTTAATACGATCGATTCACTGGATGGTTGTATAAAGGAAGTTTTTTCATTTTCTGAAATAGAAAAGCTCTCCCAATCGATAATTGCTTTCTCATCGGTATGAACAGAAAGAGTATTTGCTATCTCTTCGAATTCTACCTTTCCACTAATCACTTCAGGGTTTTGGGGGTTAGCAAAGATTTGTGTGCAAAAAATAACTACTAGAGCGAGATAACGCATGTTCCCTCTGAGATAAAGGGAACCAACTTACTATAGAATAGAATTATTATCCTAGCCCGTTTCCGTTTCAAGTTTCCGTTACCGTTACCGAGTATTTTTTCGGGAAACGGAAACGCAAACGCAAACGGAAACGGGGTTTACATCTTTCTACATCATGTCCATATCACCCATTCCACCCATGCCTCCCATTCCTCCCATGCCACCCATATTAGGCGCAGCAGTTTTGGATTTGGGCTTGGGTTTGTCGGTGATCATCGCTGCTATGGTCAATAGAAGCGACGCAATAGAACCGGCGTTAATAAGAGCGCTTTTAGTAACGAGAACTGGATCGATGATCCCGTCTTGTACGAGATCGCTAAATGCATCTTTTAGGCCGTTATAGCCAAAAGAGCCTTCCTGTTCAAAGATCTTCTCAGCAATGAGATTGCCCTGTTTTCCGCAGTTATTGGCAATCCAAGTAGCCGGAGCAAAAGCAGCTTTTCGGATGATGTCTACGCCGATTGCTTCATCGCCTTTAAGCTTCAACTTGTCTAATGCTTTTATAGCGCGAAGGAGCGCAACGCCGCCTCCTGGGACGATCCCTTCTAGGGCTGCAGCTCTTGTTGCATGGAGAGCATCATCAACGCGGTCTTTCTTCTCTTTCATTTCGGCTTCTGTAGCTGCGCCCACATTGATGACAGCCACTCCTCCAACAAGCTTAGCTAGTCTTTCTTCTAGCTTTTCACGGTCATAGTCAGAGGTGACGGTTTGCATTTCGCCTTTGATTTGGGCGATCCTTTCTTTGACAGCTTTTTGAGAACCTGCGCCGTCAATGATAGTGGTCTCTTCTTTGCCAATTTTTACCTTTTTAGCAGCACCTAAGTGTTTTAGCTCGGCATCCTCTACCTGCATTCCTTTTTCTTCGGAAATGACAGTAGCGCCGGTAAGCACTGCTATGTCTTCTAACATCGCTTTTCTGCGATCGCCAAAGCCCGGTGCTTTTACCGCGCAAAGAGGGAGTCCTCCTTTGATCTTGTTGATAACAAGAGTAGCTAACGCTTCTGAATCTATGTCTTCTGCAATAATTAAAAAGGGCTTTGAGCCTTTTTCCACGACTTGCTCAAGAAGAGGTACGATCTCTTTTGCCGAAGAGAGCTTTTTATCAGTTATGAAAATTTGGCAATTTTCAAGTTCGACAGTCATTTTTTCAGCATTGGTGATGAAATAGGGAGAGACGTAGCCTTTATCAAACTGCATTCCTTCCACTACCTCTAAAGTAGTGTCAATGCCTTTGGCCTCTGCAATGGTGACGATGCCATCTTTGCCAACCCTTTGCATGGCTTCTCCAATAATCTTTCCAATCTCATCATCATTATTAGCAGATACCCAGGCGATCTGTTTGATCTCAGCGGGAGTTTTCACTTCTTTTGCCATTTTAGTGAGCGCGTCCACTACCACA
>DATIJO010000190.1:0-2142 GCA_035478555.1 Chlamydiales bacterium | reverse complement strand
AATCAAAGCCATTGCAGCTTTTAGCTCTCTTGGTTCAAGAGAAGTTTTTCCAGGCACTTCCAAGCCTTTGGTAGATCTTAGCTCTGTTGTATAACGAAGCTGTGTCAAAACTAGAAGATTGTCATACGGCTCAATGATCCCGATCCTTTCATGATGGCTAAGCACAAATGTCGCAAAGCCCACCTTGCCAGATTTTTTCAATGCCTCTCTAAGAAGTAGATAGGGTTTCATACCGGTTTTATCCGGAGCTAAAAAGTAGGGCTTTTCAAAGTAGATCGGATCGATCTCCTGCTTGTCCACAAAAGAGACAATATCAATCGTCTTGGTTCTTTTTGCGTAGGCGTTTTCTAGCTCTTTTTCATTGACGACAAGCACTTTTCCTTTTTTGTATTCATAACCTTTGACCACATCATTCCATTCCAGCTCTTTCCCGTCTTTTTCACAGATGCGCGCATAGCGGACAGGGCCAAGATCTTTCTTATGATAAAGATGAAAACCAAATTCTCTCTCTTTACTCCCGCTGTAAAGCCCAACCGGGATGTGCACTAGGCCGAAGCTGATGAACCCTTTCCAAATTCCGTGCATTGCTATACCTTCATTTTCATGCCGTCATAGGCGATACATACCTTGACATTCCTTTCTTTAGCAAACCTTTCAATCTGCTCTGCCGATTTTTTTGCCCTTTTCCCAACGATATCCGATCCGCAGTGGGTAACGATCATCTGAGGGACCTTCCTCTTTTTGCACCAGGTAAGCTGCTGTCTTATGTTGGCATGGCCAAAGATCTTCTTAGTCTTTTTATCTTTTCGCACCATAGGTCGGTAGACAGTCGCCCCATCCCCGATGTAGAAAAGAATGTCCTTAAAAGCGTTCTTCAAGTCTTTAATCCAGACCACATCCGGCACATAGAAAAATGCTTGTCTTTGAAAAGACACCCTATAACCCACCGCAGGAGCCTTTAGGGAATGGATCACAGGATAGGCCTCAAAGGTAATCCCAAAAATCTTCTTCGGTGTGTACGGCTTCATGATCTTTTTTAACGATTCACGAATAGGAAACTGTTTGATAAGCTTCCAGGTAATCTTGCTCGCATATACCGGACAGGGCGCACCATCTACCAACCCAAACGCATGGTCCGGATGAGCATGGGTTAGAACGATGGCATCCGGCTTTACTTTCTTTAGCCTCTTCTCCCATCCTTCTCCGCAATCGATCATGATTCTTTTTTTTCGGTGAGTAATGAGTAGGCTTGTGTGGTATCTATGAAGAGAGTTTTCCGGATCGATGTAGCCTTTTGTGCCTAGAAAAGTCAGGGTTACCAAGGCAATGTCTTCCCTTGAAATGTTTGATAAGAGCCTGTCTTTTTCATAGATGATCTACTTATCACTTTGACAAGGCCCTTTGCTGATTCCTCAGGAGTGACGTCACCCTGGAAGTTAGTCATTCTAGTTTTCACAACTCCCGGATGCATCAGTAACACCGGAATGCCTTTCTTTTTGAGATCTTCTGAAAGGAGTACCCCCAACATATTCACTGCGCATTTGGACACACGGTAGCCATAAAGATTGCCGGATTCGCCCAGTCTCTTTCTTCTTCCAATCGATCCCGCAGTGCTTGAAATGATCACAATCTTGCTTCCCTTCTTTAGCAGTGGAAGAAGTGTTCTAGTAGCCTTGAATGTCCCCAATACATTGACCTCAAACTGCTCCAGGAATTCTTCATACCTCGGATGTTCCAATGAATCATCATGACCAATCCCTGCTACATTGATCAATAGATCTACTTTGCCTTTGATCTTCTTTCGTACTCTTTGAAGACTGGTAATATCGCGAGTATCAACGCCTTCTTCAATCTGCACAGGAAGATCCTGTAGCTCTTTGCTCTTCTTTCTGCAAATAGCAATCACATCCCAGCCCTTTGCAACAAGCTCTTCGCAAATGGCAAGGCCTATGCCTCTATTAGATCCTGTAACGATTGCACGCATAGTTTGTTATATATGCGTTTCATTTCTTTTTTAAAAAAGAAAATCAGAAGATGGTATACTGCTTGGCCAATAAGGAGTTTTTTATGACAAAAATCGATCTAATCTGGGTTGTTGTATCCAATCTAAACAAAGCTATCGCTCATTACACCGACGTTTTG
>DATIJO010000189.1:0-14892 GCA_035478555.1 Chlamydiales bacterium | reverse complement strand
AAGAGGTGAAGGAAGTATGACCTTTAGATTTGGAGAAGATGATGCACTACTCTATTTCCAAAGAAAATTTTTCAAAACACCCCCCCAGTCTTCTTCTGCAAATAGTTCTAGTCCTTCGAACAGATTTTTTGAAGTGAAGCCCATCCATTCGAATGTGACCACTATTCGAAGTACAAAATACTAAGTAGATAATCATTGAGATTAACTTGGAGACAAACAAATGACAGGTATTTTATTAGTTCATGGACATAGAGCATTAACTTCAGCTGCTAGCGCTCTTCCTAGAATGTCTAAAAAAGCGATTGCATCAACTCTTTTGGGCACCGTAGGTGCAATCTACTCTATCGCTATGAAGAATGATACTTATTTGAAAGCATCTCTTCTCTGGACAGCTGCATCAATGGCAATAGGCTATTTTACAAGAAAGAAGAGCATAATAGTACAAAGCAGAACTCTTGCACCCCAACTAAATACCCGCTGGAACAATCTTCCTAAAAAAATGGATCCCAAGGAGTTCTCCTCTCATGCAAGAGCGCTCTATGAAAGTAGAGTCGCAAAGCCAGTAACCACTCATGAGCAGCAGAAAAAATTCTATTACCTAATGTCCGTCTCCCATTTGTTTTCTCCAGACGAAATTGCACAAGTGCCCAATGCATTAAGATCTATGCAATTGTTCCGTCCTTATATGGAACAAGCTCAATATTTATCTATGAAGTTTGATGCACAAAGAAAAACAACTAATCCTACCCCTCCTTTGAATACTTTAAAACTTCGAGATTTTATCCGTTGGCAGGCATTGGTAGAGGTTGAAACAATGGGAAAAATTTCAGGGAAAAGATTACAGCTAACTATGAAATGGATTTTTGAAATGATCGATAAAGGCATTTTGGAAAATCCCCAAGTGCAAAAAAATTATCAACGCCAACGTGGAGATAGTGAAGAGCAGCGATTCGGAGAAGATGATGCTTTAAGATATTTCCAATATAAGTTTGAAAAAAGGCATTACCCACCATCACATCCCTACAGCAAAGCTCGGTTTCAAAATGTAGCCCCTATTCTTGGCTCAGGCGGGAATTTTCGAACTACTTCCTTCATAAGGTTACAGCAGTAATGAAATTACTGCCACGGCACTTTTGCCTTCTGCCTTTTGACTTTTGACTTGATTCTCATGGAGAAGTAATTTAGACTTCTCCATGAGGATCTATGGCAGAAAAAACGGAAAAGGCGACGCCGAAGAAGCTGCGCGATGCGCGGAAGAAAGGCCAGGTCGCCAAGTCACAGGATTTCCCATCCGCTTTTACCTTTGTGGTTGCGATTGCAGGCACGCTCGCTTCCGCATCGTTTTTGTATAAATCGATGGCCAATTTCTTACTGGAGATGTTTAGGGAAGCAGGCAGCAGCGGGGATCTATTAAGCAAGTCTGCGGGGTATTGGAACTATGCTTTGGAAGTGATCATGACCACATCTCTTCCGATTATGTTGGTGGTGACGATAGTGGGAGTTTTAGCAAACTTTTTAGCGGTAGGGCCGGTCTTTTCTTTTGAGGCGATGAAGTTTGATTTTAAAAAATTGAATCCTATTGAAGGAATTAAGCAAAAGTTTAAACTTAAGGTGTTAGTTGAACTGCTGAAATCTGTAATTAAAATTAGTGCAGCAGCGGTCATTATTTATTTTGTGATGTGGTACAGCATCCCTGAGGTTGTGGCTACAGCTGCCATGCCGGTGATGGGAGGAGCTTATGTACTGGGGGACTTCTTAACCAAGGTAACCATCCGAGTTGGGATCCTTTTTATTCTGATCGGTCTATTTGATCTTGCGTTCCAAAAAAGAGTGTTTTCTAAAGAAATGATGATGGAGAAGTTTGAAATCAAACAGGAATACAAGGATACTGAAGGAGATCCTCTCATTAAAGGAAAGCGAAGGGAGCTATTTCGTGAGATCGCTTATCAGGAAGGCCCCACAGCTGCAAGAAAAGCAAGAGCGATTATTACCAACCCAACCCATATTGCTGTTGCGATCCGATATGAAGAAGAGACCGATCCTGCTCCGTTTATTTTAACGATGGGACAAGGACCAATTGCAGAGAAAATTATAGCTATAGCCGTGGAAGAACATATTCCGATCATGCGAAACCCACCCCTTGCCCAGGATCTTTTTAGAAGAGGGAAGATCTCCGAATACATACCAGAAGATACATATAAAGCTGTCGCAGAAATCCTAAAATGGATAAAAGCTCTTGAAGAGAATCCAGAGGTCAATATGGAGCTCTTCCGATGAGCAAATTTGTTAATACTCTCATTCGCTTCCTAGGCGGAGAAAAAGCCCTCAGAGCAATTGCAGGCTCCAGCGATCTAATGCTCGCAATCGGGGTCATCTGCATTATCATGATGCTGATCTTCCAGGTCTCTCCTCATGTGATCGATGTTCTGATTGCTATTAACTTAGCGGTATCCGTCAGCTTGATCTTCGTCGCGCTCTATATCCAAAAGGCAGTCCAACTATCGATCTTCCCCTCCCTTCTCTTGATCACGACACTTTACCGCTTGGGAGTTAACATTGCCTCTACGAGACAGATCCTACTCCATGCGAACGCTGGTAAGATCATCTTTGCCTTCGGAGACTTCGTTGTTGGTGGCAACTACGTGGTCGGGGGCGTTGTCTTTTTGATCATTACCATCGTGCAGTTTATCGTAGTGACAAAGGGTGCTGAAAGGGTTGCTGAAGTTGCCGCCCGTTTTACTTTGGACGCAATGCCCGGTAAGCAAATGAGTATTGATGCCGACCTTCGTGCTGGGATCATTGATACTGCCCAAGCAAGGGAATTAAGACTTGGCCTTGCTAAAGAGAGCCAGCTCTATGGAGCGATGGACGGCGCGATGAAGTTCGTAAAGGGAGATGCCATTGCGGGTATCGTTATCGCCATCATCAACATCGTGGGCGGTTTGATCATTGGCGTTGCGATGTTGGGAATGAGCGTTGGACAGGCAGCTAAGATCTTTACCCTTCTCTCTATCGGTGATGGCCTTGTATCGCAAATCCCGGCTCTTTTGATCGCGATCACCGCAGGTATCGTCACCACCCGCGTATCCAGTGAAAGGAAAGATGCCCACTTAGGTAAAGAGAT
The DNA here is from genome assembly GCA_035478555.1 of Chlamydiales bacterium. Classification (GTDB taxonomy): domain Bacteria; phylum Chlamydiota; class Chlamydiia; order Chlamydiales; family SM23-39; genus DATIJO01. The sequence goes on along the minus strand of DATIJO010000189.1, from coordinate 11,768 downwards.
CTCCGAACAGCTCCTTAAACAACCAAAAGCCTTGATTATTTCAGGTGCTGTTCTCTTTCTTATGGCCTTTATCCCTGGGTTTCCTGCCGTGCCATTTATTGTTCTCGCTGCTGGAGTGGGTACTCTTGGCTTTGTTGTTTTTATGTCCGCGAAAAAGGCAGCTGCGAAAGCTGTTGCCGGCATCTCGGCAGTTGAGACCGATGTGGAAGGCCATGCGGTAGTCACAGGAGGCACCGACGAGTATACTCTTACCCTCCCCATTATTCTGGAAGTCGGCACAGCGCTTTCTACCCTCATAAAAAAAGAAAAGGGCGGACTTACCTTTATTGACCAGATGATCCCCAAAATGCGCCACTCTCTCTACTTTGACTTAGGCGTGCGTTTTCCAGGAGTCCACGTCCGTACTGAATCCCCCGCATTAGAGCCCGATGAGTATGCAATCCAATTAAATGAAGTGCCTATTACACGCGGCAAGATCCTTTTAGACCACTATCTTACCAATGAGACCGAAGAAACGCTGCACCGCTACAATATTCCCTTTACCACTGCAAAAAGCTCCCTTGGTATGCCTAGCCTATGGGTGCCTATCAAGTACCAAGAGATCATGCAAAGGGCAGGAATTAAATACTGGAATCCGACCGAAGTAATGATCCTTCACCTCTCACGCTTCTACCGCCAATACGCAAGTGAATTTATCGGCATCCAAGAGGTCCGTGCGATCTTGGAGTTTTTGGAAAAATCCTTCCCTGACCTTGTCAAAGAGGTCACACGCCTTGTCCCCTTGCAAAGGCTGACAGAGATCTTGAAAAGGCTGATCCAAGAACAGGTCTCTATCAAAGATTTGCGTACGATTCTTGAAGCTCTTTCAGAATGGGCCCAAACAGAAAAAGATACCGTCCTTTTAACCGAATATGTCCGCTCTTCTTTAAAACGTTACATCTCCTACAAATATTCCCAAGGACAGACGGTGCTCTCAGTCTACCTCCTCGATCCCGAAATCGAAGATATGGTACGCGGCGCTATTAAACAAACCTCCGCAGGCTCCTATCTTGCTCTCGACCCCGATTCTGTGCAGCTAATACTCCATTCCATGAGAAATACCATCGCGCCCACACCTCCCGGAGGCCAGCCTCCCGTCCTCCTTACCGCAATCGATGTGCGCAGGTTTGTGCGTAAGCTCATTGAAGGGGAATTCCCCGACCTTCCTGTTGTCTCCTATCAAGAGATCGTGCCAGAGATCCGTATCCAGCCTCTCGGCCGCATCCAGCTTTCATAGTAGAAAGAAGAGAAAAAAGCAGGGATAACAGGATATACAGGATAAGGAAAATTGTTTTTCTTCTCCTATCCTGATCATCCTCCCATCCTGCATATCTTGCTCATCCTTCAAATCATGTTTCATTTGATTTGCTGAAATTGTCATCACATGATGAGAAGGATATGCCTGATATGCATGATAGAAAATAATTAGCAGGGATAACAGGATGTACAGGATAAGGAAAATTGTTTTTCTTCTCCTATCCTGATCATCCTGTTATCCCTGCTATTTCCCTTCTTTTTTTATCTCTGTTTAAATTTTATTTGGGATTTTCTAGACTCCGAAGAATAGGAGCAAAAAATGGTCGAGCGAGTACCACAGCCGGATGCAGTCAGAATGCAGCAGATTGCAACCCAGAGGACAAAGCTAGAAAACACCCTCATGCGCCAGGTAGAAAGCGAAGAAGACTTTCAAACTTGGGGAGAACAAGGCTTTGATGGCATCTCACAAAGGACATTTCGCACTTTAGAAGAGATGCAAAGAGCCCAACGACAAAGGCCAAGAGGTACTGAAAAAGAGCAGACAGAAGAAAAACAGGCCACGGTCGCAGAAAAGGGCAAAGTTGAAGACGCAGCGGCAAGGTTCCAAGACAGAAATTTTGAAATGAAAGGCAAAACCTTGATGATTCTGCAAGGAAGGCTCTCTCAAACCGATACTCCCGAGAGCATTTTAGCAAAAGTATTAGAGGTTTATCCCGATTATTCACTTGCAGATGAAGCATTAGAGTTTCTCTTTGAGACAACAGGAGGCTCATTAAAAACCAATGTTGGAATTGCAAGAGAAGCTCTCAACAATGCCTATGGAAGAGAGGTCAGGGCCGGCCGTAACATGGGCGTACAGGCCAGGGAATTTTCCGAGCAAGGGTTAGGAAGCCCGACCGCCCTTCGCGATATGTACCGCGATATCACAGGCAATCCCAGAGATGCCCATAAGCTCTTTGATGAACTCTTCTCCCAATACACTTACGATAAAATGAAGAGCGTCATTGATTTTCTTCTGCATTCTTTAGGAAGCGATCTAAAAGCAAAAGGCCCCTCCATCTCAAGACCTGAACTGCAGCGTCTGGTTGACGATACCCGCACTATGCAAGCCCTATTAGGAGTCTTTCGTTATTTCCAGTCCCGCATGGGGCTTGTGCAAAATCAATTCTCCAGCAACGGACTTGCTGTTCCTTCCAGGGTTAATTTTGAGATTCTTTCAAGAGCATTTTTACAGCTACTCAAAGAGAAGTACATCTCGCCTGATAAGGTCCTCAGCATGGGAGGAGAGCTTGGCCTTTCCGAAGAGACTATGGCCCAGATCATCGTCTTTATGCAGATGAGAGATGGCATTCGCCAGGTAGCCCCCCGCCTTTTCAGAAATCAGGCCCACAAGCAAGAAGCTCTCATGGCCTTCATTGAAGCCCTAGATGAGCTAGAAGAAAAATGGGAAGAGGAAGAAGAAGAGGAGGAGGAAAAGTGAAATTAGACCCCTTTAGAGACCTAATCGAGGATTTAGGAAAAATCTTTGATCTCCCTCTTGAGCCTGATAGGCAAAAATCCTGCTCCATCGTGATCGATGAAAAATTCAAAGTTCAGCTTGAGCTTAGCCGTATGCAAGATAAGATTATTCTTGGCGCCTATCTTGGAGTTGTCCCACCCGGCAGATTCCGTGAAAACCTCCTTGCCCATGCCCTTAAGGCTAATGCCATCTACCCAAGAGTGGGAACTCTTGGCTATAGTCCCTATCACAATCAGCTTGCCCTATTTGATTTTTTGCCGCTTGAAGGATTGAACAGTGAAAAACTTGCAGATCAACTAGCCCTTTTTATCGCAAAAGGCAATGAATGGCTAGACGCCTTGAAAACCGGAACGCTGCCTAAAATATATGTATCCTGAGAACCATCTTCTCAAAACTCCTCTGGCTGAAGTTTGGAAAAATATCGGCATCTATCCCCATCACGGCATAGTGGTTCCACTCTTTAGCTTACACAGCAAAGATAGCTTAGGGATTGGAGAGTTTTTTGATCTAATGCCTATCATCGACTGGCTCTCCATGATCGGCATGGACACCTTGCAGCTTCTCCCCATCAACGACACGGGAGATGATGCAAGCCCCTACAACCAGATGAGCTCCTGCGCCTTAAATCCCCTCTACATTCGCTTATCCGAACTTCCTAAGGTCCACTACCATGCCCCCCATCTAAAGGCCCTCCAGCAGCTTAATCTTACCGAAAGAGTAGACTACCCGGCCGTAAAGCATCATAAGATGGCCCTTCTTTGGCAATGCTACAAAGAGGTATTTCCTGAATTTCGAAAAGAGAAGGCCTTTCAAGATTTTCAGGAAGCTAACTCCTGGCTAGAAGAATACGGCCTTTACAAAGCATTACGAAAGCAGGGCGAGGTCCGCAAGATCCCCGAAGATCAGCTCTTCCACTATCTTAAAGAATTTGATGAAGAGATCAACTTTCACGCCTTTTTGCAATACCACGCATTTGAGCAGATGAAGCTTGGCAAAGCCTACGCAGAAAAAAGGAAGGTATTTCTCAAAGCAGATATTCCCATCTTGGTCAGCCCTGATAGCGTAGATTTCTGGTTCTACAACGAGATCTTCTTTTCTAACTATGTAGCAGGATCTCCACCTGATTTCTTCAATGAGCGCGGACAAAAATGGAATTTGCCTATTTTCAACTGGGATGCGATCAAAAACACCGATTATTCCTGGTGGAAACAAAGGTTAAGAGTGGTAGAAGATTGTTTTCATATCTACCGCCTCGATCATATCATTGGTATTTTTCGTATTTGGGGAATACCCGATGGAAAAGAAAGCAGAGAAGGAAATTTCTTTCCCTCTAATCGCTTTCTTTGGCCTTTCCAAGGAAAAGAGCACCTGGAGAAGATCATCACACTCTCTTCTCTACTTCCAATTGGAGAAGACCTAGGGACCGTCCCCCCTGAAGTCCGTCCAATTCTCCATGAATTAGGCATCTGCGGAACAAAAGTTGTCAGATGGGAAAAGTACTGGGATGAAGATAGCTCCTTTATCCCTCTAGAGGCTTATGAACCAATCAGCCTAACCACTCTTAGTAACCATGACATCGAGGTCTTAGCTGAATGGTGGGAAAAATTTCCCGAGGATGCAGAAGAGCTTTGCACTTTAATGGGATGGCCCTATGAAAAAACCCTATCCTTTGAAACCCGTCTAAAGCTTCTGAAAGCCTCCCACAAAACCCCATCTCTATTCCATGTTAACCCATTGCAAGAGTATTTAGCACTCATCCCTGAGCTAGTCCGCAGCCCAAAAGAGGAAAGGATCAATGTACCCGGCACTGTGGGAAAAAATAACTGGAGCTATCGATTTATTCCGAAGGTAGAGGAGATCCTCTCCCATCCGGAACTATTTCAGCGACTGCGTGAAATTTTATCTGATAATTCAGCTAATATGCGTTGATCATCTTTAGATAATAGTTTTACCAAGCGAACTGCTAAATGATGCTGCTCTTGCATATTTTTCAATTGTGCTGGAGTAATTGGTAAATCAGCCATTCCAATTCGTAAATTTTGCTCAATCAATTCAAATACCTTCTCTGCAAGTTCCTTGTTTAAAGGGATGTTGTATGGCTTAGGTCTTAGGGGTTTTAATGCCTGCCAAAGCAAGAGAAGTTTGAGGAGCTCAGGTATATTTTCTTTCTTCTTAAGAGCTGCTAACCTAGCAGCAATAAAACTATCGACACCTTGAAGAAGACTTCCATTCAAACTGGGAAGTGTAGTAAGGAAGCCCATATTGTGAAAGAAGGGATAGAAAGAAAGTATCCCTCTGTATAGATCACCATCTAAATAGGAAAGCAGCTGCTCGATCATATGCCCTCTTTTCCCATTGAGCATCGGTAGGACCTCTCCATTTTCTAGAAGGGGGATAAGATCGACAATCCTTCTTCTATCACCAATATCATGTCCTGTTATCCCAGCACTTTTAAGAAGCGCAGCGAAATCATCTGCCACTTGAAATGCAGGATTACACGCTCTTGCTTTCAGAGCTTGAGCTTGAATTTCCGCGTGTACTTTACTATCAAGTCCCTTCATCTGCTTTGCAAAATTGCCCAGTTTAGTCATCTCAGTGAGTAGTGGCATAAGATTTACTTGAGAAGTCTTACCTCTTGCCCGATTAAATTCTGAGACCGTACATCCTAGGCGATAGGCTAACTTCCTACCAAATTCATTTAACTCTTCAGCTCCAAACTCTTTCAAACTCTCTTGTATCAGCTCTTTATCCTCTACATATTCATAGAGATAAACTAATGCCCATTCAGCCTTCCCGAAATATTTTAAACCGGCTCTTAATAAGGGAAGATCGTCCTTCTTAAGTGTTGCCATCCATTTTCCAATCCTTTGGAAATCTTCTTCTGTTCGATCAGTTGTAACTCCCAATTCCTGCATCTTGCCAAGGAATGTTTCAATGCTTCCTGCCTCTTTCAGAAGTTCTCCGATTTTCTTAACCCATGTCTTCAGCACTTCACTTTGCTGTTGATTTAACAGCTTCAGGATTGCTTTAAGGCCAAGCTCCAAACGGACCATATTCGCAACTGTCTGGCCAAGGGGCTCTAATGCTAATCCTTTTGCATGTACTTCAAATGCGTTAAGCTCCGCTTCAAGCTTTGCATCAAAGGCTTTGACAATTTCATCTGTGGTTTGAGCATTGTACCCAAGATCAATTTCAGGTAACATTCGCAACACTTGTAAATCTTCTAAATGCTGACAGATTCCTACTACCCTAGGCCCTGTGCTCTCACCAAACGGATCTAAAGCTCTAAATATGAAACCATTTTTTTCTTTTTTGGTAATCTTAGCCAGAGTGCCATCTTTTGCGAGCTCTTCAACCACTTTAGCAAGCTCTTTTTTATGTCCTTCTGTTTCAAGGTTACCAACGTTATAAAGCAGTGTGTTGAATAGCAATTCATCTCCATTTTCCATTACAATTCGAAGAAAGCTTCTTCCCGATGCATCTCGATCTAAAGGATCTAAACCACACTCATTAAAAGCTTTGCCCAGATCAGGATTATACTGATGATTTAACTGCTCCATTGCCCAATGAAAGGGATGGGGTATCTTTTCCATTACCCAAAGATGGGTAAGGATCATTGCTGCAGACTCAAACCATCCATTTTGTAGAGCTGTAATAACCAAGTCTCTTGGGATAGGAATTTTTCTATCCAAGAGCAGCTTTAGTGTGACAGTATGTTTGTTCGCAGCCGCTTCCCAATACAGTTCAGGCTTTAATACTTCATCTGAAAAAGAATAGCCTCCTATATTTATAAGACAAGAGACCGCAAATTGATTTCCTTTTTTTAAAGCATACATAATAGGTGAGACTTGATCCGGACAATACAGCTTTACTCTATGAATACCCTGCAGAAGGGCTCGATCATTCTCATCAATTGCCCTTTTCATAAGAATAGGTAAGTTACGAGCAATTGAGGTTCCCCTATCAGGAGATGTGTGTATATCTCTGCAAAGGTCTTTTAGTCTATTTGCAAGTCTAGTTTTCCCCAATCTAGTGGCGCAAATCACGGCATCATACAAATCTTCTCCTCTTAAATTTTCTGGCATTGGATATCCCGCTTCAAGCAAGCAAACAAAAGAGCCAAATTTCTTACGGCGCAAAGCATACTCCGTAGGAGAAAGATCATCAAAAGTAACTTTTAGCACTTTTTTTGAAGCAAGATATTCTAAGCTCTCTTCATCAATCGCATGGCGAAGGATCTCCTCCTTCGGAATCTTCCAAGCATCTAGATAGTTTACCACTTTTTTCTTGCCCATACGCTTCGCATGAGAGTAGAGAATAGAGAAAACTTGTCTTCCTAAATTTACAGGTGTTGGAAAACCGGCGTCAATTAAACAAACACAAGCTCCATATGTTTCACATTGAGCTGCATACCGAACTAATGGAATCTCTTCACCGCAGTCTGTAATTTGTAAATTCAATGTATCCGGATGAATAGATTTTCCAAGGACCTTTTTCAAAACGCTTAAGAAAAGAATGTTGTCGTTATCTATTGCCTCTTTAAGAATTTGGGGAGGAATGCCTTTTTTATTGTGAGCTAGAAGTAGTTTTTCCTCTATTTTGGACCTATTGCCTATACGTCTTGCTGCACAGACCAAGTGAATAAGATGTTTGTCATCAATAAATGATGGCATTTTATAGCCAAGATTGATCAAGCAAACAAAAGCATTGTATTTTCCATGCTTAAGGGCATAAGCAGCAGGATCCCCAAGTTCTGGAGTGATGGTAAACCACGTTTTTTGAGTTCGATCTTGTAAATAGGGAATATTTTCACTGTCAATTGCATCAAAAAGCATATCCCAATCAATTTCACCTCTAGGAGAAGAAGGAGGAGCCTGATGTGAAACATCACATCGATAATCGATCAATCTTTGAATCGCTTTTGGCTTTCTAAGAAGGTTTGCAGCCAGCATCAACTGATCGTAATCTCTAGGATCAGTCAGAAGTTCAGCAGGCATTGGATAGCCTGCTTCTAATAAACAAACACAGGACGAATACTTCTTATGACGAAGTGCATCTCTTGTAGGCGTGTATTCTCTTCTATATTTTAGCGGTAGCTCCTCTTCTTCTTCTGTTTCAATTGTAAAATCATCGGTCCCTTTGAGGTTGTAATCTTGTAACCTTTTAAAAGCTATTGCCTTATCCAGACGAAGAGCTGTTTGAATCAACGCTCTATAAACTTGCTTGGTAAGCATTTCTCTTGGGGGCATTCGATGGCCCTTTTCAATTAATTGGACGCATGTTTCCAAATTTATCTCTCTAATAAGATATGCAGCCCTAATCAGTTTTTCTTTCATGTTTAAGTAAACTTCATCTTTTCCGGTACGGTAATAACTCTGTAGTCTTTTAAAAGCTTCTGCTTTTTCTAAACGAAGAGCTGTTTGAATTAATTCCCTGTAAACTTTCTTCGTAAGAATTGCCCTTGGAGGCATTGGGTAGTTTTCTTCTAATAAGAGAACGCAGACATCAAAATTGTTCTCATAGATAAGACGAGTAGTAGTATCTAATTCTGGAGGCAAATTATACCCTTTTGCTACTAGTAGCTCGTATGTGTTCTTACTGTTCTCCCTTAGTAATCTTTCTATCGAACCGCTTGCTACCTCACTCACATCTTGATCTGCTTCTATACAGCCATCAGATTCAATCTCTCTATCTACCTGCATTGGGTAGGAGACATCCAATACTTGTCTTTGCGCAGAAATATAATCTGTATTTTGACTATGAATTGCCTTTCTAAGTCTTGCTTCAGCAGTTTGGTCTTGAGGCACTACCTGGGAAGGTGCATGAAAGGAAGAAAGGCCAATTCCTGCTTTTAGCATCCATGAAGCACTGATCAAACACCCTTCAGCTAAAGCCTCCTCGAATGATCTTTTGTCAAATCTATATCCAATCCTAGCATAGGCTTGTAGTACATGCTCATTTTGCTCTCTGATTGCTTCCATGAAAAAGTTTCTTGCTGTTTCATTGGATATAACGCCTTGCCCTCTAGCATCTAGATGAAAATCGCTACTAGCCCAAAGATCTTCTTCAAGCTTTGGATGAGCATCTCTAATTGCCCTAACAAAAGTGGACTGATCTCCCAATAGGGACAATTCTTCAAAGTATTTCCTAGCAATAGGAGGTAATAGGCCATCCCTTCGACATGCATTCCATCGATCATCGTCCATTCTATAAGCGCCTTGCTCGAGCAATTGCATGATTGATTGAGGCTGAGCTGCTCTAATTTTTGGCTGAGCAGTAGGCGCCATTCGCTTTCCAAGTTCTACCCTTTTACAAAGAACCTGCGATAAGCATTGTCTTACACTTCTTGCACACATGGAAAAGGGTGAAAATAGTAATGCTGCGCCTCTTCCTAGAAGACCGCCCACAAGCTTGCATACATTACAAGATGGTCTCTTTTCATGTGCTGTGGTAAGCGAATCAAAAGAGACAGGAAAATCCGGATCGAATGTTATCGTAGACATAATTAATGCTGATTTAATATTTTACAACTATTATACAATAATTTATATTAAGAATCAATATTAATTATATAACATTAAAATATTTATTATATAGTTTTAGACAAAAAAAAGAGCCTGAGACAGGGTTTGCCTCAGGCTTTGTTTCTTGGAGGAGGGCTAGGGATTAGGACTTGGCTTTTCGTCTATGAGAAGGAAGTCTTGATTTTACGGATTTGCCGGCTCCTGCCCCTGCGGCTGCTGTTGCGGGAGAGCTTTTTTTGACGGGAGCTTGTTTACTGCTAGCAGCATCATCTTTTTTCCCGGCTTCCTGTTTTTTCGCAGCTTCTCTATCCTCTTTCTTTTGGCGGATAGTATTGTAGTTTTTTATCTTTCGATCTAACTTTTTTTCTATTGTTTCTATTTCCGATTGTTCTGCAGGTGATAATTTCTCGAAAATAGATTTCGTCTTGTCATCCTTTTTCTTTCTCATATATCCAAAAAGTCTCATCATGCCATAGATGATTCTTTCTCTTTCTTCAGGATTATGTTCATTTAACAATGCAGCATCCCAATTTCTTATACTGTTCATGAGGGCTGCGCGGTTCCTTGAAGGTAGAAATAGATGTGAAATGTCCACGAATTGCTCTTCGCTTACATCTAATAAAACCCCGCACTCGAAGACTGGATAAAGCTTCTCTATGTAGTCAGGCCAAACACCATCTTTCACAGTGAAGGTTTTGAGAATGTTTCTTGCGAGTAGGTGGGCTGGCATTGGTGCCGGACATCGAACGGTTCCGTCTCCGGCTTTAGTGATGCTTTCAATAAGATAAACAACAAAACCAGTCAATCCTTCCTGTTTAATCAAACCCTTTAAGCGCCCATCGCCCCATCGGCTAGGATTAGCTACCCAGGCAGCGAAAGTTTTATCAAAGATATTCTCATCAGCCCTGAACCAATGTACGACTACCGCATATTGGCGTAAGCTGTTAAAACATGTGTTTAACTGGGCAGGATCTTTTACCAATTGCACTGTAAATGTGATAAATTTTTCGAGATGAGTGCTGACACAATCTTTTCTCCTTGATTCATCCTTGATTCGGCCTATACCATAACCTTTCTCTACTATGGCTATCCAAGTACTTGAGTCATCGTTAGCATAAACAATGTCACAAACAGAAACGGATCCATCTTTATCACATAAAGCCCGAACGTTTGAATCATTCCCTTCATATTTAACTTTATGGAACGCATCTAATCCTCTGTTTAAAAGAGCAAGAGTAAATTGAGAATTGTAGTGATTGCCAGGTTTTAATTGCGCATCGAACATTCGTTCTATTTTTGTTGATTCCAACTCCAGCAAGTCCGCTTTTACATGCTCTGCAAATAACACTAAGGCACCTGTTCTTCCGTCAATTAGAGCACGATCAAGAATGGTTAAATCTTCTTTGGGATCAATTTTTGCAAAGACGTCAGCCCCTAATTCAAGGAGTTTGCGAACAGCCCCAAGATGACCTCCTTTTACAGCATGATAGAGAAGTATATCTTTATGCTTCTTGACTTTTTCTTCGTATTCCGGGTTTTTCATTTTATATGGAAAGGTCTCGATCTCGGCTGCTATCGCGGGAAAAGTTTTTTCATTAAAAGGAATTTCCTCTAATGCAAATCCACGTTCTTTTGCAGCAATAATGATGTTAGTTAAAAGGGCTGAATCTCCATCAACTTCTAACGCCTGTGTATACAGCTCTTTTAACATGGCTTCAACTTCTGCATCATGTCCTGCAAAAACATCTGTATCATAAAACCGCGCTCCGTTTAGCAATAAACACTTTGCACTGTCCCACTGTCCTTCAATTAGAGAATAAGCAAGCGGTGAAAAAAGAACGCCATCGATAGGAAAGCTAATTTTGAGAGTCGTGGGAGGAATCGCTACAAAAGCTGCTATCTCTTCGGCATTGCCATTATCCACTGCCTCTTTATAAAGATTTGCAAGACAGATAGCTAATTCCTGTTTGTTAGGACCCGCTACATCGAAGTAGTTCGCTGGGAATTGTCCGTTTTTTGCTAATAAAGGCACTATCGCTTTTGCGCACGTTTGAATTTCGTCACCGGTCTTAGTAGCCAATCCCTGAAGTAAAGCCGCAATTCGCTCAGTAGGCTCAGGGACCTTAGGGGTCCCGGAAGGCTTAGAAGTACCTGATTTTGATAGTTTAGAGCTGTCCACATTTGGAGTGACGGTAAAACCCACACGTCTACCGATAAAATTAGCTATGCTATAAAACACTGCTGAAATCCCTGACATATTAATAATATCTCCTTTAATACTATTATTATACCTAAAATTTAATTAATTATCAATTAATTATTTAATGATATTAATTAAATTAATGGAATTTTTACTTCCTTATATTCAAGGGTTTAGTAGAATAAAAATGATGAAAAAAGCGCTTCTATTTCTAATCTCCTTATTTTCA
>DATIJO010000188.1:0-17651 GCA_035478555.1 Chlamydiales bacterium | reverse complement strand
CGGTCAGAAAAAGTGCCGAGAATAGGCGCTCCAAAAAATTGGGCTGTAGGGAAGAGAGCAAGAAAAATCCCCAGCATCATTACCCTAAAGTTTAGGGAAGATCCTGGAGGTAAGAGCCCTTCCTCGCCATACATAAAGATGGGGGTAAATAAAGTGATCTCCATGCTGAATCCGGTGAACCCAAAGAAGATCACAATATAGAGCGGAAGTATCCTGGATATGGGAATTGGCATTCGGCCTCCCTTACCCCGTGATCATTGCCTCTTTTTTCTTTTCTGCAAAGGTTAAAAGAAGAGAAGCGGCAATCGCTACTACAAACCAGCTCCAGCGAACACCTGAGGCAAGGTCAAAATGAGAATATTCCTGCCAAAGAGAGCCAGCTAGAATAACGGTAAGGATAAAGGGCGCGATCACCTTAAGGCAAAACTTTGGAAACTTGTGGGTGATAAATAGGCTTTTTGGGTTCATGCCAAAAGCAAGGCTTAAAGCAAGTCCGCCGATCAGCATATTAGTGCCAAGTACCATGGGCGCTAGTGAATCGATCAAATGGGAAGCATTGCCCATGCAGAAAAAGAGGGAGAGAAAGAGAGTCACAAGCAAGGTAGCGCTTACCGCCTTTTTTCGTGTGGTCTTGAGCTCCACTTCTAAATTCCCTGCAATACTTTCAATGATAGAGAACACTCCTGTAATCCCTGCGATAAAGACGCAAAAGAAAAAGAGAGTTCCGATCCATTGAGCAAGAACAGGTCCAAATGCCTTTAGGATTTTTGGGAAGAGAATAAAGCCGATCTCAAAGGTGGAATCGGAAGTTAAAATCTGATCAAAGGGAATGTGTTGGGTATGGCTGATATGGGCAAGAACTCCAAATATCGCAGCACCTGCAATGAAAGAGACGCAAAAATCTCCCAATGCAACCAGGCTCATCGCTTTTAGGATATTGGTATTTTCTTTGCTATGGCGAGAATAGCCTACAATAATCCCCAAGCCTAAGGAAAGGCTGAAAAAAAGCTGTCCAAAGACGTCGCACCAGAGATTGATGCTGAGAAGTTTTTCAAAATTGGGCTTCAAATAGTAGACCCAGCCTTGCATACCTCCAGGAAGAAAAGTGACAACGATTGCGAAAAGCGAGATGAGGACGACCATAAGAGGCATGAAAAAGGAGCAGACCTTTTCAATGCCTTCGCGAACTGTTTTTCTAAGAACATACCAAGAGACGGCTGCAACACCCAAAGTTGCTGCAAAGATCGGCCAGGAAAAGATTCCTGCGTTTTTTAAGCTAGGGCTGATATGCAGAAAATCCTTTAGGAAAAAAGTTTTGGTATCATCGGGTATTAAATTACCGGCAGCGAAAAAAGTGTAGGCAACTGAATAGCCTGTTAAAACAATGTAAAAGGCTCCAATGGTCATACAGGCAAGGACGGATAGCCATCCTAAAGTTTTTCCAAGTCTTCCCCATACAAGACCATAAGCTCTCACTAGAGGCGCCTGAAACCAGTTTCCAATCTTTCCTTCCAAAATCAAAAAGGGGATCCCTACAAGAAGAACGGCAAGAGCATAGGGGATCAGATAAGCGCCGCCGCCATTTTTATACGCCTTTGCGCTAAAGCTTAATATGTTTGCAAATCCAACAGCAGAACCGATGAGCGACCAGACAAAGCCCGCTTGCGATTTCCATGTAGTTTCTTTTGACATGTTTGACATGTGTATCCTCAGTAAAATTTTTCTATTTGTTTTAGTTGTGTTGAGAAAAAAGTGAAAGAAAAAAAGAAACGCTTAGCCCCGGGGGCTAAGGAGGAGTGGAAGGAGAATAATAGCAAATACTTTATGGTTCATGGCGATCATCTTAACGAATAGCTAGTTTTATCGGTATTAAAAAAAGACCGAGCGCCAGATTTGTAAAAGAGGATTCAATCTTTTCTGAAAAGCGTCAGTCGACTTTTTATAAAGGGCAAGCACGCGAAATCTTGAAGGGGTAGGCTGCCAGGAGACAGGATGCAATCCTTGAGCACGTCCGAGAAAATCAGGCAAGAAGCCCACTTCATTGGAATTGGCGCAAAGATCGGCAATTAATGACCAGCTGGGAAGACGAGCTTTGATCACAGGAGGCTCTTTGTAGGTTTCCTTCCATCTTTGTTGAAAGGTGATTACCTCTAGTTGGTCTTCAGGTAAAAGGATTGGTCCAAAAGGAGCGTTAGGGTCTCTAGAATAAAGTTGAAAAGATCCTCTGCCTATTTCAGAGGAGATGACGCCTTCCCAAGCAGAGTTATCCAAAACTAAAGCAACATCGGATTCGTCATCAAGCACAGAGGCATAAGCAATGTCAGGCCTTAAGATCTTAAGCTCTATTGTATCTTGAGGCCAGATGGGAGGAAGGCAGACTCTAGAGATCGCCTGTGTGGTAGCTAACCGGATAGGGAGGGGATCGTTAGAAGCAACTGTTTCTCTTAATTGACGAAGCCACTCTTCCGCGCGAGATAGAAGCTGCCTTCCTTCTTCGGTAAGGCGAAACTGTCTTCTCTCATGCACACAAAGAGGACGGCCGAAAGCAGCTTCCACGCGTACGATAGCCGCGCTCGCAGCGCTTTGGCTTAAATGATGAAGTGCCGCCGCTCTACCTAAATTTTTTAAATGGGAGGCAGTAATAAATAAATCTAGGTCTGCTATGCGTAAATCACGTAAGTTCATAATCTATTTTTTAGATATTCAACTTCGATTATATCGACATTACAAATTAATAACAACAATTTATCCTATAGAGCAGATTAAATAAGGATAAATATGGGCAAATTATTACAGTTTTTTCAAAAACTCTGCAGGTTCAACTTTGGAGATTTTGAAAAGGAGGAATTTAAAAAATTCCTTCGTATGGGATTAATTTTTGGTTTGATAATCGGTGTCTATTGGACCCTAAGACCATTAAAAGATGCCCTATTTATTCAGCTCGTAGACAAACTACACCTTCCTTTTGCCAAAACCGTCTCCGTTCTTGCCCTTCTCCCTCTAGTAATGTTTTACACAAAATTATTGGGTAAGACCTCACGTGAAAAAATGCTTGTCATTTTGCCTACCTTTTATGGGATTTTGACCCTTGTATTTAGCGGACTTATGTACTTTTTCCAGGCACCTCCTGAAGTGATTGCAGAACGCGCTATGCCTATGATGATTGCTACTAAAGCAATTGGTTACATCTGGTATCTATTTGTTGAAAGCTTTGGTTCATTAGTAGTAGCACTTTTTTGGGCTTTTGCATCGGATACAACAGCGCCCAACTCAGCGAAACGCGGTTTCCCATTAGTCGTAGCTCTTGGTCAAATTGGAGGAATTATTTTCCCTGTAGGGATTGGCGGTCTTCCACATCGTATGGGCCTTACTACAGACGCCTTTTCTATGGCTATCCTTGGAACACTTATCCTCTCCATCATTCCATTAATAAAATATTTCTTTAGAGCAACTCCTTCCCATCTCTTAACTTCATTTAAAGCGGAAGATAAGGTCGAAACAAAGAAAGAAGAAGAGCCAGGCTTCTTAGAAGGCCTGAAGCTCATGTGTAAAAACAAATATCTATTAGGTATTTTCGCTGCCAACTTCATTTACGAAGTTGTCATCACAATTTTTGATTTTAACTTTAAGATCGCGGCAGGAACTCAATATACAGGGGTTGCGCTCAGTAATTATCTCTCTCTTTATGGCTCTTGCGTAAACGTTGTATCTCTTACTTGCCTCCTTCTTGGGATCAGTAATGTAACAAGATATTTAGGAATTGGAGTTGCGTTAGCAGCGATGCCGATCATCGTAGGTCTTGCCCTCTTCGGCTTCTTAAGCATCAACAACCTCGGCTTCCTCTTTGCGCTCATGGTTGGTTCTAAAGCAATCAACTACGCGCTCAACGGCCCGGCCCTTAAACAGCTCTACATCCCAACAACGCCTGATGTAAGATTCAAAGCTCAGGCCTGGATCGAAACCTTTGGCTCCAGAGCTTCTAAAGAGGCAGGATCTCTCTTCAACATGCTGCTTTCGCCTCTGCAAACCGCATTTGGCGCGATTGTAGGAAGAGCTCACTACCTCATGCTCAGCGGATTCATTGGATTCCCGCTATTAGCATTATGGTTTATTGTCGCTATCTTCTTAGGTAGATCTTTCCGAAGAGCAGTAGATCAGAAAAAAGTAATTTGCTAATTTCCTCCTCACGCGGCTAGGAACACCCTAGCCGCACTTGTCAGATGGTCTCTTTTCCAGTAAGATGGTTCCTTCATAGGAGACAATCATGTTAAAAATTATCACTTCGGCCCCATTCTATGTATGGCCGCTACTAGCTTACCTAGTTTTTATTGGCATAAAGTCTAGGAAGACACAAGTGCTCCCTCTCAAAGTCCTTTTTATTATGCCGATTGTTTTTACCGTCTGGTCGTTTTATTCTTTTACAGCGCGGTACAATAGTATGGGAATTGGATTACTTTGGGCCTTATGTATAGGTGTAGGGAGTGCGATTGGTTCAGGAATTGTCCAAAGAATGGCTCTTCGTTTCGATAAGGAAAATAAACTCGTCGAGATGCCTGGCAGTCTTCTTACTCTCATTCTTTCACTGTCTATTTTCATTACTAAATTTGGATTGGGAATGGCCTATTCCATGAATCCCGAATGGATTGGAAAACTTCTTTTTTTTGAGTTCTCTACCACCATTATTACCGGTGTTTTCATTGGAAGATTAGTGGGAGTGTTAAAGAAATACAAAAGCTCTTCACATATCGATTTGAGAAAAACCTGATGCATTGGACCGCTCTAATTTTAGCAGGCTTATTTGAGATTGTGTGGGCAGTATGTCTAAAATACACACAAGGCTTCTCAAAGCTAGTTCCTAGCCTTTTTACTATAGGTGCTATGGTGGCTAGCACTTGGCTGTTATGCTACGCAGTAAAAGAGCTTCCCATCGGAACTGCTTATGCAGTTTGGACGGGAATTGGGGCAGTGGGCGTGGTACTCATTGGCATGTTCTTTTTGGGTGAACCCAAAGATCTGATTCGCATCGCCTGTATCTTTTTGATTATCACTAGTATCGTAGTTTTAAAACTCACGTATAAGTAGGGAATATGAGACAAGTCGCTATTTACCTTGCAGGAAGCATCAAAAAGGGCCATGAGAATCCTCACGAAACTTTCTGGACAGAAGAAAATAGAAAAGAGATCACAAAGGGTCTCACTAGCTTTAAGGTCTCCTTTTTAAACCCCGCTTTACGAAAAGATAATTTGTCCGATCAAAGATCGGTCTTTGGAAGAGATATGCTTCAGGTATTTTGTAGCGACGTTGTTTTTGCTGATGTGCGAGATAGAAGAGGGCTAGGAGTAGGGGCTGAGATGATGTGGGCAAAGGTCCATCATATTCCCGTGATTGCTTGGGCGCCTAAAGAATCCCACTACCATAAGTCAAAGGCTACTATCTTGGATGTACCTGTCGAAAACTTCATTCATCCCTTTGTTGAGTCTTTAAGTGATGTGGTTGTTGAGACCCTTGAAGAGGGAGCGCATTGGATGCATGCCTATTTTTCAGGAAAAACCAAAATTAAGATTAAGGGGATCGAGTTCATCCGGTCAGCGATGGAGTACTATAAAAGTACCCAGCTAGAGTTTGATTTGCCTATGAAGGAGGTTCTTTCAGAAGAAAAGTTAATAAAGAAGGTTGCCATGATTCGTAACTTATAAGACATATATTTACTTATTGTTTGCAACATTTTTTAATTATTATATAATTTATTGCATTAACAATCCACAATAGGTTTTCCTATGACCGTCCATGCATGTTTTGGTATGTATCAAGGAGAGATAATCAAAGCTCAGCAAAAATTGAACACACCTAATCCTGAACTAGCCAAAAGATATGCTCCCTATATTAATATCGCCCGAGGAAATGCAGTTTCTATCTTTTCTATATCACCTTTTACCGTCAATTCTATGGGTTTTAACGGTATTCCCACAAATCCTTCAACTTTAGCTGAGATTCATGCAGCTGTGGCTGCTTCAATCAAAATTTTAGGAGATCATATCTATAACTACTCCAGAAAATCTGCTGAGAATAGATCTGTAGGCCATTTTGAAGAACCCGATCTTGGTGAGCATAGTAGAGCTCTAGCAAGCATTAATGCTCTTAATCTAGAAACTAATTTAATGGTAGATGTTGAACAGCAGCAAACTATAATAGATCTGGCTAAAAAGAAGATGTATATTTTACCTACAATAGCCGATGCAGTGTTGTGTTTTTCAATAGATCTTGTTGCGCTTACTACTGAATACACAGTTCAACGTTCTTTTTCTCTGTAAGAGTGGTAGCTAGTCTTTAGACACTCTTTCATAGATTATCCAGGATAATGCTGAACAGATGATCTTCACTAATGCTAATGGAACTTGGTTTTTAGAAGGAAGATAGGACATCAAACTTCCTAGGACTGCGCCTCCTCCTAGCTGCATAAAGCTATAAAGCCCTCCTGCATAACCTGCAATCTTTCCAAAAGGAGTAAAAGCTGCTGCAAAGGCATTCGGCCAGATGAAGGTTGAACCAAAGTAGAAAATAATCACTGGAACCGCAATTGCCCAAACATTGATCCCAAAGAAAAAATACCCTAAGAGCATAAGCAGTCCAGCAAAGGTCATCCAGGCCCAACCAAACCGAAGCATGTTGGGAATGCCAAATTTTTTCACATATTTACCATTTAGCCAACCTGAGAGAGCATAGGCAAAGCCTCCTCCCAAAAAAGTAATTAGGCCGAAGTCAATCGAAGAAATACCTGCTTTTTCAATGAGAAGCACCGGTCCTGTCACAAACCAGGAAAAAAAAGCGCCGTAGCTTAAAAAGGTGCAGACTGTGATCCCCATAAAAATTGGGCTTTTAAAAAGTGTTAGGTAAGTGGCTTTGATAAAAGAGAATCTCATTCTCTCTTTATGACGATGGACATTTGTTTCTTTAAGACCCGCAGCAATAAGAAAAAAGGTAATAAGAGTATAGAAGCACATGAAGAGAAAGTTAGAGCGCCAGCCTATATAGGTTTGTAAGAGGCCGCCCAAAGCAGGAGCTGCGGGAACAATAAACGTAATGAAAATCACTAAATAGGAGACATACTGTGCAAGCTCTTCTCCGGAAAATACATCTCTAAAGATGGACCTCCAAAGTCCTGCCGCTGCTCCCGCTCCAAGACCCTGGATCAGCCTTCCCCAGAGGAGCATATCTATACTCGTTGCAAATGAGCAAAGGACACTTCCAATCAGCATAATGCCGAGACCGATCATCAGAGGAAGCTTTCTTCCATATCCCTCAGATAACGGACCATAGATAAGAAGAGAAGGAGTTACTCCGAAAAGATAGATGGCCATGCTCCACTGTACCATATCGATGGGAGTCTGCAGAGCAATAGAGATCGCAGGAATTGCCGGAGCATAAATGTCCGAGGCAAAATGCGTAAGGCAAGCAGCAAGCACAACTAAAAAAAAGAGAAGAAACTTTGATTGCTTGGAATTCATGTAAGTATTATAGTTCCGCCCTTTTATTTTATGGAGGAAAAATATGAAAATGTTTTTTATTTTATTGGGAGTCTCTATGTCAATTTTCGGATTTGCAAGCGAAGATCCTTTTATGAGGGCTGCTATTGATGAGGCAATGAAAGGACTCTCGGAAGGCGGTATTCCCATTGGATCTGTTTTAGTAAAAGATGGAAGAATCATTGGTGCAGGACACAATAAGCGTATCCAAGATGGCAATCCTGTGATGCACGCAGAGACCGATTGCCTTTTTAATGCAGGAAGGATCGGCTCTTATAAAGGAACCACTCTCTATTCTACTTTAATGCCCTGCTATTTCTGCGCAGGCGCAGTCGTGCAATTTGGTATCAAAAAGGTAATCGTTGGCGAATCCAAGACCTTTCCAGGCGCAAGAGAATTTATGGAAGCTCACGGCGTAGAAGTGATCGATCTTAATCTAGATGAATGCCAAGAGATGATGAAAAGCTTTATCGAAGCAAATCCTGTCCTTTGGATGGAAGATATTGGTACTTTGGATTAAACCTTATGCTCAAAAGACTCTTTTACCCGAAGGGCGCCTAAGATGAAGGCTGCAAGAAGCATAGCGATGCCGCCAACTACAAGTGTTGCGCTGGCAGAGTAGGTGAGGACAATTCCACCGCCTATGGGGCTAAGAGCAAAGCCTACCGCTTGAACGGATTGAAGGATGCCTAAGGTTTCACCTTGTGCATCCTTTCCTACCCAATCGGACACCATCGAGGTGTAGGTGGGGTAGATAAGGGCGGTAAAGAAGTTTACAAAAGGCATGTAGATCCATGTCCAATAGATCGGCGGCTTAGAAAGCAGTACTAGAATAATTGATCCAAGTAGGGCAAGTGCGACGAGGAGCACCAGGTCATTTTTGAAACGGGCAACAATTGGACGTATTAATACTCCAGAGCTTAGTGCAAAAAAGCCTGCGCCATAAGCATAGAGAAGGCCGATCTGCCCTGGGTTTAGGTTGTATTCTGCAATCCAAGTTACTGGAATAAACTCATAGAAAAAAGACCATCCTACAGCAAAGATTAAAACTACTAAAAAAAGAACGCGGAGCCCTTTTAGATGAAAGGCTCTTTTGAGATTGCGAATGCCTATATAGAGATTGACAGGCACCTCTTTTCTTTTTAGATGGGTCTCTTTAAACCAAAAGAGAATAAGAAGAAAATTCAGAAGGAATGCAATGCATGCGATCACAAAGGGCATTGCAAAACCACTAGCAGATAATCTTCCTCCCAATACCGGCCCGATCGTAAAGCCAACGCCGCAGGCCATTGAGAATAGGCCAAAGTTTTTGGCCTTGGTCTCGGGAGTGCTTAGGTCTGCGATCGATGCGCTGACCACAGCGGTATTTCCTGCAGAGATCCCTACAAGAAACCTTGCTAAAATAAGAACAAACACATTTTTAATAAGCACTGCAAAAGTGCAAAAGAGATAGCCAAATATTCCAAGAATAAGGCTGATGACAAAAATAGGTTTTCTTCCTTTTTGATCAGACAATGAGCCTAAAATCGGTCCGCTAAAAAACTGCGCAATAGGCATCGAAGCAAGTAATATCCCCAAATACCATCCTTTTGCGGCTTGGGATGTTTCAGGGCCAAGCAAAGGAGAAGAGGAGTGGTAGATCATGGAAGAGAACATCGGATAGACAAGACCAAGACCGGTCCAGTCCAAAAAAACCACTAAGAGAACAAGCCAAAGAGAGAGATTTGTTTTAGCAAAGTGCATCTTGACTCAGAATGTACCAAATCAAGATGCAGTTTTGCAATAAACTAGTTAGATTGTATTCCGAACCAGCCGCCTGTATCGCCGCCGATCCACATTTTTCCCGCCATTTTGGGGAAATATTGTTCACAGATTTTTATGATTGCCGGATCTTGAGTAATATCATCTCCAAGGCTGTATCCGGTGGGGAGGAAGACCCTGCCATCGTAATTACCTTCTACTCTCACTTGGCCAACTACATAGATGCCATTGCCAACAGAGTAGACACCGCTTTCTTTTTCTTTAGTATAGATAGCAACGTAACCTCCGCCCTTTCCTGTGTAGTGGTTGTAAGTAGGAAGGATTTTTTCTTCTCCACCTGGGAAGGGATGGTTCAAGATGAGATCTCCGTCAGTGTAGACGCGGAAGTCTTCAGGAAGCATTAATGGGATGCAGCTGCAGGCTTCAACGTTCATCTGCTTGAAATTCACCTCTTGTACACATTCTGTTTTTGGTTGGTTGATTTCATGTTGTTCCATACTTTTACTCCTATTGAAAATTAAAAGTTTGATTTACCAAACAATTCAAATATAAATCCGAAATTAATTAAATTAAATGCTAAATAATTTTTATCTGTAAAGAAATTGTGAAGAAGTGATAAACCTTGTGCGCCAAAAAAAGGAGGCAATTATGGCAGCAGCAGCACCAGTAGGTATTGATCTAGGTCCTTTCCTTGAAGCGCTTTTAAAAGGTAAACCTGAAGGGTTTTCAAGAATCTTTTTTGAACAGCTCTCTTTTGAGGTAAGAGCTCAATTAGAAGAGGTATTAAGAAATATGGGTTGTTCTGAAGATGCTTGGACAGCTCTCAGAATGGCATCACAGCCTAAACCTATTAAAGCGGGCATGTTGTTCCCTGACGATCATCCTACAAGAGAATATTCTGTCGTTAAAATTGAAAGAGATACTACCTTTCTCGGCAAACCTGTAACTTATCAATTAAAAAAAGAGCTGGCCGGGATTCATTTTCTAATCATTGTTTCTTTTCCAAAAACCTGGACACCCACATGCACCTATAAGCATCTAGATGATTGGTTAAAAGTAGAAGGAATATTAAGAGCTCTTGGAATTCAACTAGCCTTCCATTCAAGAGGTACGCATTTTGAACTAGACCAATATCTACGCTCTAAAAAGCCAGGCTACGAAAGTTTGATCATCCCTGATAATGGTGATATCACACATGGTGCAGGTTGGGGAATTGCTAGACCTACTACAAACAACAACCTTGGGTATCTTTCCGGTCGTTATGTCTCCGTCATACATAAGGGGACATTTCTTGGAGGTACACAAGATGATCCACCATCCGATGTGATAACTACTTCGGCAGAACATTTTTTAGCAACGGAAGTGCCTAAGATATTAAAGAGATATAATCTCTCTTTACTTGATGGGTATGGCTCTACTTTAACCCCTGAACAAGTAGAAACTGCTCTTGTTGCGCTAGTGAAAAAAATGAAAGAAGAAAAAACAGAGCAGGCCGCTAAAACAGCAGCTGCATGCTCTTGCGCAGATGGCAAAGAAAAGAAAGATAAAAATGAAAAAAAGTCTTAATGAACTATTTGAATTAGAGCTTCTCATCCAGGCGACCTTTAGTAGTCCCTGGATGAGGGGCTCACCCTCTAAAATCACTATTCGTCCTATTCGGATTAAGGATAAGGTCTGTTTTCAAATCAGTGAACAAAGAGACACACAGGTTTTTCATCGAAATGTGGAGACAATTGACTGGGAAGAGATGAGAGCCATCTACAGCCAGGGAATGATTTATACGAAAGTTGGAGACTATCATCTCCTAAAAGATAAAAAAATCATCTCTAAGCCCCCTTCCAAAAATCCTCTTTCTCTTTCTCATAATAGAGAAAAAGAATATCTCCTTTCGGAAGGCGAACCGCTTCCCTTTTTGGTAGAGCTTGGCATCATGAACAAAGAGGGGAGAGTTTACCCTCAGAAGATGGACAAATTCCGCCAGATCAACCGATTTCTTGAAATGGTGGCAGATGTTCTTCCCGATAAAAAAGATCTTCATATTGTTGAATTTGGCTGTGGAAAAGCCTATCTGACCTTCTCTCTTTATTACTATTTGGTGCATCAGGGAATCCAAGTAAAGATCACTGGGATTGATCTGAAAAAAGAGATCATCCAATTTTGCCAGAACTTGGCTGAAAAGCTAAAGAATAACATCCAATTTAAGAAAGGAGAGATCTCCCAATTCTCCACTCATGAAAAGGTAGATATGGTGATCGCCCTTCATGCCTGCGATACGGCAAGCGATAGGGCCTTAGAAAAGGCGGTGGAATTTCAAGCTAAAACAATTCTCGTAGCGCCCTGCTGTCAAAAAGAGCTCTACTCTAAGATTTCTTCAAGCTCTTTAGAGGGAATGCTAAGGTATGGCATTATGAAAGAGCGTTTTGCATCTCTTGCAACCGATGCAATGCGGGCTTTAAGGCTAGAAATAGCAGGCTATAAGACCCAAGTATTGGAATTTATTGATGCAGAACATACTCCTAAGAATCTTTTGATCCGGGCAGTTTTTGGAAATAAAAAAGATGACCAAGATAGAGCAAAAAGAGACTTAGAGGAATTCAGAGATAGTCTATGCTGAAAGTCTTATCCAACGTGAATTAGCAGTAGCTTCTCTTAGAAGTTCTGCAAACTGTTCGCTTCGAGCAAATTCTTCTAATTTTGCGATTTCACGCCTTCTATTTATCCCTTCCAAGATCTTTTCGAATATGGACTTTAAGCAGTATCCCACAACTCCGCCAATCATGACAGCGGCCCCTGCGAGAAGTGGATTGCTATCGGTAATAAAAGCGCTTATATCGCAGAGTGAAAAAGAAGTACCTGCAAAAGCTGTCTGGGCAGGGAAGATAATGCTTAGGCTTGTCTTTAAATCCTCGTTAACATTTTTTCTGTCAGGCCTCAGTCTTATATCATCAAAAAGAGAGCTTGCAATGGCTCTTGTGACTAGGTGTACTCCACCAAATACGAAAGCTGTATTAAGTCCATTAAGAAGAGCCTTAAGTAAGTAGCTACTAATGATAACGTCTGACTTGAGGTTGACTAATTTTCCCCAAATTGCACCTGCAGCGAAAGAGGCAATAGAAAGAATGAGAGCCTGTTTCAATCGTAATTTAACAAAATCCTTCAACCCTTCACTGGTACTAATTGTTGGGTCATTGATTTTTTTCATGATTGCAAGTTCAATACCAAGAGAAATAACACATCCGATAAAAGTCCCTATTGCATCACCTAATCCCGCTCCAAGGAATGGTGCTATGGCATTTCCAAATAGCCAGCCGACACCTGAAAAAAATAACTTGGGAGCAAGTATAGCAATATCGAAAGCTACTTTTTTAGCGCCGGTTAATTTTTGAAAAGGGACTACAATTAGGGGAGGAGTTTCAAGAGGTAATATTCTAACGGAAGGTGGAGAGGGTTCATCGGCCTCGGCTAAAGCTGCAAAATCTATTGCTCCATCTGGAAGACTAGCCTCTGCTTCTGGATAGACAATAGGTGTAACAATGGCGTCAACCCTAGGATCTCCATCACCAGGTTCAATTGTTAATCTACTAAAATCCACTCCGTCAGTTTCTCTTTCTTCTCTTTTAGCTGTTTGGAATCTTTGATAGATAGACTGTGCGGCTTTACATGCCGTGGCGCCAACTATTAGAGTTGGAACTGCATATAAACCTATAGTGCCGACTATTGCTGGAATTGCTGGTACTACTATAAAACCCATAATTATCCTTAATAAATTAGTAATATTATAATATAAATTTACATTAATAGTCAATAAATTAGTACTGTAAATAAAATATTTTAATTGAGTTTATTTAGATGGTTTGATATAATCATAAGTCATTGAATATAAGGGGTTTTATGAGATTTCTGACTTTAGGCTTTTTTGCAATATCCTCCCTAGTATGGGGAGAGGAGCATTTGGACCTCTTGATCCAACCTGGGGCTATAGAGGAGAAGGTCCAAGAGGTGGCTATAGAGCTCAATAGGGAATACCAGGGTAAAAAACTGACCGTTTTAGCCGTTATGAAGGGGGGTATCTTCCTGGCCTCAGATCTCATGAGGCACTTGACCATGCCATTTACCTTGGAGTGCATCAAGGCCAGCAGCTATGGGCAGAACGGGACTACTAGAGGGGAGCTTACGATCACAGGTCTGGATAAGATAGATTTGACCGGAAAAGATGTCCTTGTGATCGATGATATTTTTGATAGCGGGCATACCATGTCGGGTATCGTCTCTAAGCTTGCAGCTAGAAATCCCAATAGCGTGAAAACGATCGTCCTCGTGATGAAAGACGTTGCAAGATCGGTAAATTATAGGCCCGATTATACCCTCTTCACTATCCCTAATCGGTTTGTTGTGGGGTACGGCCTAGACTATAAAGAATACTTCCGCGGACTTCCGGGAGTATACGCCTTTAAAAATGATATCCCTATTCTCCCTTAGCAGTGATCAGTTCTACTTTGCCTGAGAGGAAATTATAATAAGCGGGGACAATGCGGATTTTGCCTTCTTGAATGAGCTTTGAAAGGACAGGACTTCTCTGTAATTGATGTGCGACATTTTCAGCATTTTTTTGAATAGCATTTTTTAAGATTGCAGATCCCCCCTGTTTTTTTGCCGCATTTACAGCAGGTTGGATCAAGACAGCTACATCTTCAATATCTTTGGTATTGCCTTCGATAACGGCTTTTACAGCTCCACAGTTTTCGTGGCCCATCACCAAAATCAGAGATGATCCTAAGTAGATGGCTGCATATTCAATGCTATCTTGTTCAATAGGACCTACAACATTTCCTGCTACTCTTACAACAAATAGATCACCGATTCCTTCATCAAAGATTAGTTCAGGAGGAACTCTGGAATCCGAACAACCAAGAATAGTTGCATAGGGATATTGGGTAAGAAGGTTGCTTTTTCTTGTTTTCATTCCGGTATCAGGATGGATGAGCTCTTCCTTGATATACCGATTATTTCCTTCCATTAATCTTTTTAATGCTTCATCCGGCGTAACAGCAAATGTTCCTAAAATTGGAAAAACAAATGCAAAAAATCTTAAAAGTCCTATCATGCTTTTACCTATGCATAAAGTTGATTCTTTTTGGCAAGAGTTCCTTCCTAAATCCTGGAAGTTTCTAAAGAAGTACAATTTTTCTTTTTTTAAATCCGATTTGATAGCAGGCATCACTGTTGGCGTAGTAGCCCTTCCATTAGCAATGGCGTTTGGGATTGCTTCAGGAGTCACTCCCGAAAGAGGGATTTACACTGCTATAATTGCTGGATTTTTGATCTCTCTTTTAGGAGGAAGCAGGCTTCAGATCGGCGGGCCAACCGGGGCATTTGTCGTCATTATTTATGACGTTGTGCAGCGGATGGGATATGATGGACTTATTCTTGTCACCTTCATTGCGGGATTGATCCTTTTAGTCGCAGCCCTTTGCCGAATAGGGAGCTGGATTAAGTTTATTCCCTACCCTTTGATCACCGGATTTACCACAGGGATAGCACTCATTATCTTCTCCTCCCAAGTGAAGGATTTTTTGGGCTTGCACATAGATATTCTTCCGGCTAGTTTTATCCCTAAATGGGGCGCCATCTTTTCAGCAATGCCCACTTTTGATCCTGCTACCTTTTTGGTTGCATTAGGAACACTATCTCTCATTCTTATCGTTCGGAAATTTTTTCCTATTTTACCTTGGGGCATCACTGCTGTAGTCGTTGCTACTGCGGTCACCTGGGGTTTTCACATTCCTATTGAGACCATCTATTCTCGTTTTGGAGAAATTTCTAGAGCGCCTCCTATTCCTTCTTGGCCTGATTTTTCACAGATTTCTAATTGGCGTTCCTTAATACCGGATGCTATTACCATCGCTTTTTTAGCAGGTATTGAATCGCTTCTATCCGCAATAGTAGCTGACGGAATGGCTGGCACTCGCCATAAGTCTAACTGTGAGCTGATGGCGCAAGGGTTTGCAAATATTGGCTCCGTAATCTTTGGCGGCATCCCTGCAACCGGAGCGATTGCAAGGACAGCAACCAACGTAAAAACAGGCGCAAAAACCCCCGTGGCCGGCATGATCCATGCCATCACACTCCTCCTCATTTTGCTTCTCTTTGCCCCTCTAGTCAGTAAAATTCCCTTAGCTGCCCTTTCTGCAGTGCTGATGATGGTAGCGTGGAATATGAGCGAGCTTCATCACTTTCGCCATCTCTTCAAAGCACCTCCCGGCGACGTTGCCATTCTTCTTATTACTTTTGTTCTCACTGTTTTAGTAGATCTAACTGTCGCAGTGGAAATCGGCATGGTCCTAGCAGCCTTCCTATTCATGAAAAGAATGGGGGATATTTCAGGAGTGGTATCTACTGCTTTTATCGAAAAGCATGAGCCTGAAGAACATTTAGGTTTAAATCTTCCCACAATTCCCAAAGTAGAGATCTATGAGATCACCGGACCTTATTTCTTTGGCATTGCAGACAGCTTAAACGACGTCTTACGCAACCTAGAACTTCCACCCAAGGTCTTTATCCTTCGCATGAGAAAGGTCCCCATCATCGACGCTACAGGCATGCACGCTTTAGAAGACTTCTATGATACCTGCCGAAGACAAGGAACAATACTACTACTTTCCGAAGTAAGACCCTCCCTCCTTAAATCTCTTCGTAAGTTTGACATGATCAAAAAAATTGGAGAGAAAAATATTTTTTCGCATTTTAAAGACGCAGTCGAATCGGCATCTAAGATTTCAGCAGAGGATTTTAAATAAAGATTACTAGCATACGGGATAGCTTAAATGGGTTATCCTTGCTTTTATGACAATTACAATATCTCCATCTTTTCCATCTGTTGTTCCTCCCATTAAGGAAAAATCACAAGTCTTTAGATGGATAGAACTATCTTTAGTAATTACCGGCATTGCAACAGTGATTATCTTATCCTTTGCCAGTATCTTGCCGGCCTATTTTCTTTTTACCGCTGAAGTATCTCTAATTACTTCGTTATTGATTATACTCTTGCATACACTTCTGGCCAGGCAGCAGATCTCAAATGAGGAAGGAGCTGAAAAAGCAGAAGACATCGGGGAAAAAAACCCCTTGATCCCTTGCGTAGTAGCGCCAATTGTTGAGGAGGGGATCTTTAGGGGGATTGTGCAAGCAGGACTTCAAAACCTATTTTCGAGATTTCTCCCCAATACGTTGGTTTGGTCTTTAACTCTTCCGGCCATATTGGCGATAGGAGTAGCAAGTGCTCTTTTTGGGCTTGCGCACCTACAGAATAACTATCAGTGGCAGCCCTTGACCGCATCCCTAAATGGTATAGGGTATGGCCTACTATATTATCACTTTGGCCTACCGGCAGCGATTTTTAAACACGTAATACATGATACGATAGTTTATACACTAAAAGCTTACAAAGAGGAGAATCCACCCCATGAAATGGTTAAATTATAGTTTTCTTTTAGCACTGCCACTCTCTGCCGAGGTTTTTGGGCCATTAGAATATGAACTGCCCAAGTTAGAGAAAGAATGGCGTATTCTTTACGAAAGAGATCAAACCCTGGTCTATACCTTCCAAAATGATGGATCTACCTTCTTTGGCCTCAATAGAAATACCATTCCAACCAACCTAGATGACATAGAAGGCTTTAAAAAGAGCTATCAGTCCTTCTACCCGGAAGGAGAGGTAGAGATGCAGATCCTCACAAGGGAAGGCAATTTCTTGCTCTTTGAATGGAGTGTTTTAGTGAAAGGTGAGGAAAAGATTCATGGCTGGGGCAAGACCTATGCTATGATAGATGAGACCTTGCTAGCGGTATTTCAGACGGAAAATATAAAGGCCGTAGCTGAACTACGGCCTAAAATCATTGAGAGTTTGGAAAAAATGATAGATTTATCGCCAAAAGCAGAGTGATTTTAAGAAAACCAAGATCTTTTTGTTAAAACTTCAAGCGCTTCTTCATCTGCTAAATCATAGTCTCTCTTTGTATAGTCATATAGTCTTTCTTCTGATGCTTTTTCCTTTGTAGGAGCTTTTTGTTGCTGTTTCTTCCATGCTTCAAAAGATGCTTTTGATTTTTCTTGGTTTTCTTTTCTCTGCCTATTCCAAATTTCACTATGTGATTCAGTTTTTTCTCCATCAGCCTCAAGATAAGCCCTACGATCGCCAACTTTTAAGAATTTTCCATTGTAAGGGATTCTTGCATCTGTTTCTTCAGGGATAGTTTTCTCTATTTTTTTTGACCTTTGGATCATTTTTTTTGTTTTAGCATTTTTATGAAAAATGCATCCTTCTGTTCGGTCAAAGTCAACACTTTTTGGAAACAAGCTAATGTAATT
>DATIJO010000187.1:0-8034 GCA_035478555.1 Chlamydiales bacterium | reverse complement strand
TTGAATTTGCAATGACCTTGAAGGGGCTTGTTGTTTCAAAGGTGGCAGATGGGATCTCTACTTTGCTCTTCTTATAGGCAAACATGTAGCATAGGTAGATTAAGAGATAAATAGGGATTGCCAAGAAGAATAGCTTTTCTGAACCTAACTTCACCGCTAGAAAACTTGGGACTAAACTTCCAAGGACTCCTCCTACCGCCCCTATGCCAAATAAAAATCCATAGACGAATTTTGCATTCTGGGTATTGATCGTACTATGGATCAAGGACCAGAGCTGTTTAAACATTAAAAGAATATAGATATCCTTCCAGATGTAATGAAAGAAAGAGACTCCAGGATAATAGGGAATAAGATAACCAGATATGGCGTGAACAAGGATCACAAGGGAAATGACTCCTAGAAACGTCCTTTGGCAGCCAATTCTTGGTAAAATTCGATTGTAAAGAGAGACGATAATAAAATTGAGCGGAAGGGTTGCAAGCCAAGCATAGGGAAAGAAATCCACCCCAAAGTAGGTTAAAAAGATCGCGTTACTGGCCGGTCTTGTGATCCCATACTCAGCTGAGATCAAGAAGGAGCAGAGAGAAACTCCTAAAAGAAAGAGTTTGAGAGATCGATCTAAGGAAAAGAATTTCATAGTGAAGAACGATACTTTTCTAAGGCCTGGCTTACCGCTACTTCATAATCGGAAGCAATATAGATCCAGTTCTGGGTTGTAGAGGCTACCTTGCATAATAGATCAGAACATTCTTTGGCCTTTTCCACCATCAGATGGCTTCTGGAAACAGGAAAAGAAAGAACATCTTCAAGGATTGGTTTTTTCTTTATTTCCCAGGCCATTTTTCCTTTAGGGATTTTGGCCTTGGTCTGAATAGATTTCAGTTCATCTTCAGGGATTTCAAAAGAAAAGGGAAGCGCTCTAAACCGGTTTTGACGGTAGATGATACAAGCGGCATCTTCGTGTCCGATAGCTTTTGGATTATTGGCAGCAGCGAACAGCTCAGCAGTCACTCCTGCATCGTTTAACGCTAAATAATCCTCAATAGTGGACCATCTTTTTGGAGGGAACACCTCTTTCATAAATCTTCTTAGATGGAAGTTATAAGCTTTTACAGAAGAATATTGGTACACCCTTCTATGCATGAAATGCCTTGCAAGAAGAAGGGCTTCGCAAGACTCTAGTCCATTTTCATTAATTCCAAGAGCAAGTTCAGCGCCCTCTCCCACAGCAGGAAGGATGCGGATCATCTCAATTAACTGCTCGTAATCAAACAGACCGTAGGCAACTCCTGTGCTCTTAGAATCCCTTAAGAGATAATCAATCCTGTCTGCCCCAAAAAAATCACCTGTAATGATCGCTGAGATCACCTTCTCCCACGGAGTAAAAGTCTTTCCTGTGAGCTCTTCCCACTTCTTTTCCCCGATCGACATCTTGGTAATATCTTGGACCACGTCCCTGTCAGGGAAATCTTCATTTACACCGGAGCTTTCAAGCACTTGCTCCCAGATGGGTTTTAGGTACTTGCTTTGAATAATCTTGTAGGTCCATCCCTCATGTCCCTCTTCTCCCAGGAGATCTCTTTCGGCTGTATGAGAAAAAGGTAAATGGCCCAAATCATGACAAAGAGAGGCCATCCTAAGGACCCTTCTCCAGTAGTGATATTCAGGCGAGCCTTTTCTGGGAACCAGATGAAAGATGTCCGGCCTGACGGTTTTGCAGACATTATGGAAGATCCTGCTTGCAAGCTCCATCACTCCCAAAGAGTGCTCAAAACGGGTGTGCGTTGCTCCAGGATAAACAAGGTAGGCAATGCCTAGCTGGTGAATATAATGTAGGCGCTGAAAGGGAAAAGATCCGATCAGATACTTTTCACAATCATCATGGCGGATAAACCCATGGACAGAATCGTAGATCCTTTTTTCAGCTGTAAAGAACTCTTTTGACATAGGGGGTGACCTTTTTCATCATTATGCCCTGATCTTTCATATTTGTCTTCCCTACTCAAATTTTTAATAGCCCTTCCCCTTCTCATATCTTCCCATTAGCTGGGTTTGAGATAGGATATGTCCATCCATTGCTCTTTCTACCTCTTTTTTAGTCGCCCCTGCTTTTAGGGAAAGCTCTGTATCTAGGGCATAAAGCTTGAAGAAATAGCGGTGTTCCCGGTCCGGAGGACAAGGACCTGTGTATTTACTTGCACCAGATGTATTTTTCCCTTGGATTCCAGGCGGAGTGGCATTTTCTTTTAGATGATGGGTGGAGGGAGGAATATTAAAGACTACCCAATGATCATACATACGATCAGGACGAACGGATGCAGGAACATCGGGGTCGTCCATGATAAGGACGAGAGATTTGGCTTTGGGCGGAACCTCTTGGATTTCTAAGGGAAGATTGATGTTCTTTCCCTCACAGGTATAAAGAGAGGGTATGATCTCTCCTTCTGAAAATGCGGAGCTTGTTAATTTCATAAGCAAGAGTCCCAAAATGTTAAGCATGTCTTTTTTTCTTATAGTAGAGAAACAAAAATACCGGCGCAATCATGATCAGGTTGCCAAAGAGAATGAGCATGGCATAGCGAAGAGGTGTTCCGATGCTGATCTCTGTAGGTGGAAAGAAGCCTACAATAATTGTGAGAAGGCAGCCGAGGAGTCCCAAACAGCATAGGGTCCTTAAGCCCCAAATGCCGCCAGGAAGCATGAAGTTCTGATTTTTTTTATGATATTGCAGGGCAGCAAAAAACATGACAATGTACATGATCATGTACAGTTCGGTGCTAAGATCGGTCAGAAGCCAGTAGTAGCTATTGATGGTGGGAAGAAAAGCAATAGCGATACAAAAAACACTCACCAAAATGGCTTGACTAAGAAGTAGCCTTGCGGCTACGCCGTGTCTGTTCAATTTGCAGAAAAACGGTGGAAGATATCCAAATTCCGCCGCATGAAGAAGCCCTTTTGCGGGGGCAAGGAGCCAGTTGGTCATTCCGCCAGTACTTCCCACTACTATGAGTATGGTCAATACCGGGATCAGCCACTCTAAATGGAAGGCATGGAAAAAGCTGGTAAACACCTGCATGATGCCGTCCACAAGCCTGATCTCGCTATTGGGTAAGACGCTTGCAATGGTTAGCGAGCCTAAGAGCTCTGTCACAATAATAATAAGAACAGCATAGAGAACAGCTTTCGGAAAATTCTTGCTGGGATTCTCAATGTCCCCTACATGGACGCCTGCAAGTTCCATCCCTAAAAATGAGGCCATGATTGCGATAAGAGAGATCCAGTTAGTGGCATGGCTAGGTGTTGGAAGGATCTGCCCAGCTGAAAAGTCAATATGTATCGGTTGTCCTGAGAAAAACCAATAGATTCCAAGACAGATCAAAAATGCCATAGGTAGAAGGGTCCCAAGGATCACGCAGAAGCTATTGATCCTGGCTGAAAAATGAAGGCCCCTGAGATTGATCAAAGTGAGGAACCAAAAGACCACCAAATTAAAGATCGCAAGATAGGTCTTATTCTGGGCAAGTTCAGGAAGTACTAGATAGGCTGCAGTCCCGGCAATAAAAGATAAGATCGTAGGATACCAGACCATCGTGTTGATCCATTGCAGCCAGATCGCAAAGAGAGCCCACTTTTCTCCAAAAGCCGCATTGACCCACTGATAGACCCCGCCTTTGGCTTTTCCATGAAAAGAAGAAGTAAATTGGGCTGCGACAAAGGAGGTAGGAATTAGGAATACAATCGCCGAGAAAACAAAGAAAAAGATCAGCGAGCTTCCAAAAAGAGCAGCAGCGGGAAGGTTACGAATGCTATCAATCGCAGCTACAATGAGTAGGACAAGGGAGAAAAAAGAGATTTTTTTGGTATTCATGGACGAGGCTTGCTTTCTACAATGTAGCTATTGGTCACTTGCATAAACTCCGCTTTTCTTTGTAGCTCTTTAATGCTTTTGGCGCCGCCATAGGTCATGCCGCTTCTTACACCGCCAAGAAGTTGGTCTAATAGCTCCTCGGCTGTTCCCGTTACATTGGTCCAAAAGTCCACCCCTTCCGCAACCGTCTTTGCCTTCAGCCCGCCGTAGAAATCATTTTGAAAATCCTCGCTTGCCTGGCCTCGGTATTTGGCTTCCCATTTATTGGGATCTTTTTCTGATTTTCTTTTTGGAGCAGCGCTCTCTTTGGTCATCGCAAAAAGCTTTCCGATCATGACAGTGCTAGCCCCCGCAGCGAGTGCAAGGACCACATCTCTTGAAGATCTGATACCGCCGTCCGCAATCAGTGGAACCCTAAGCTTCTCCGCAATTCTTGCGCAGTCTTGAATCGCCGTAAATTGAGGCACGCCAAACCCAGTCACCATTCTGGTTGTGCAAGCAGCTCCAGGCCCCACACCCACTTTGACCGCATCCGCTCCCGCATTGACAAGATCATGATAGGCCATAGCCGTGCATACGTTGCCCGCAATAATCTCTTTTGTCGGATGAGTTTTCTTTAGCTCTTGAATGTGCTTGAACATCCGATCGGAATGGCCATGGGCAACATCCAAACAAACCCCAACAGCCCCTAGATCGAGCAGCTCTCTCGTCTCATCGATTTTTAATATCCCAGAAGAGATAAAGGTCTTCTCGCCATATTTTTTCACCCATTTCTTCTGCTCATCAAAGCCGGTAAACCTGTGAAAAATAGGAATAGAACCATTCGTAAGAAGAATGTCCGCAAGCTCAACTCCAATCACTGTGTCCATGTTAGATGCAATGATCGGAATATCGATCTTGATATTCTTCGTTAGCCACGATGCCATGGATGGCACAGTTCGGGAAGGAATGTTATTGAACTGCGGCACTAATGCCACATCATCGAAGGTGAGCCCCTGGCGCATAGCTGATCCAAATTAAAACCAGGAACTAGAGTAATGGGTAGGGATTAAAAAAAAAAGGCCTATCCGCGAACTTCACGGATAGGCCAAGAAAATTAAGGTGTAAGCTTATTATTCTTGTTTACCACTACCAAAGCTAAAACTGAATCTGCTAGAACTTCTTTTTGCACTTGATGCGCCTTTTGCTCCTTCTATAGAAGATACAGCTGCAGAACTTCGAGATACTGGCTGACCGAGAGTCAAATCTTCAAAACTAATATTCTCGGCTCTTTCACGACGGCCTGATACTGAACTTGAACGTGTTGGACGTACTCTTTCTCTTTCTCTACCTCTTGATCTTTCAGATCTTTCGCTTCTTTCTGATCTTTCAGAGATTTCAGGTTCAGCGGTTTTTTTGCAGCAGCAGCGGCAGCAGCTAAATACTTTCTTAGCAGCGCTCTCTATACCTGATTCATAGCCAGGATTTTCTAATCTATGGATACAATAGTGGGCTAGTACTAAATTCAAGGCTACAAAAGCACTTCCAGATAGACTCCAACTAGTCAAAGCTGATGCAAAATTGAAAGTGGCACTAACGCCTGCACTGGCAAGAGCAACTTTTCCGGCCCCTGTCTTAGGGAAGCTAAAAAAAGCAAAGTTTTCATCTTTTACCGGCGCATGCCTTCTTGATACTGCTAACATAAAATTCTCCTTATTTAAAGATTTATATAATTAAGTGGTAATATTATATTATAAAATAGAGAATAAAGTAAAGTATTAAAGATTTCTTTTATTAGATAAGTAAAAAATTTAATTACAATTATTCAGATGTTTAGATCCAGTCGTTTAAAGCACGGGCCTATCCGCAAGAAGAGCGGATAGGCAAAATTGACTTGTTAACCTTTTTATTGAGCTTAGCACAGGCCCTAAGAAGATACTCTTTGTCTAGTTATATCTACATCTGCATTCCTTAGGCTGATAGTTCGATCCCTATGCACTCTTTTTGGATCCAAGCCTTTTGAAGGCTTGTTTTTGCAGCAGCAACAGATAAGCTTCTCTAAATCTCTTGCAAATGAAACAAAAAAAGTATCGCCTTTGTGAGGATTTGCTAATCTATTGATTGCGTAAAGACCTGCTCCAGCAAGTACAGTTGTACCCAGTAGTTGCATGATACCGAAATTAAACACGTTGGTAATGACCCAAAGGCCACCTACGCTTATGTAGCCAAGTCTTGCATAACCATTTTCTGGAAAACTAAAAATACTTCCATCGTTTGATGCTCTTTCAGAAGAAGTTACCGACATAAAAATCTCCTATTAACTTTTGTAAAGAAGGGGGATTTTTATAACGTAAAGATTCTAATAAGGAAAGAAAAAATAAATTGTTGTAAGAAAAGTCTACTGTTTCACTAGAATAGTCATTCATGATCAGCGTCGCAATCTTAACCAAAAATAGTCAAGAAACACTACGAAAAACCCTGGAATCAACCAAGGGTTTTTCAGAAGTGATCCTTCTTGATACCGGATCTACTGATTTAACTTTAGAGATTACAGAAGATTTTCCCAATGTAAAGATCTACAGATCTCCCTTTATCGGTTTTGGGCCGCTTAGAAATTTAGCAACATCCTATGCAACTCATGATTGGATATTGGTTTTAGACAGCGATGAGATCCTCTCTCCTCCGTTATTAGAAGAATTAAAAGCTCTCTCCTTGAACCCTAAATGCGTCTACTCCTTTCCCTTTCATAATTTCTACAAGGGAAAGCAGGTGAAATGCTGCGGCTGGCATCCAGAATCGCATATTCGTCTTTACAATAGAAAAGTGACCTCTTTTAAAGATTATGAGGTGCATGAGGGGGTAAAAGTAGATAAGTTAAAGGTCATTCATTGCAAAAACCCCATTCTCCACCACCCCTATCGAAGCATTGATGACTTCTTAAACAAAATGCAGCACTACACATCGCTTTTTGCAAAGCAGAACAAACACAAAAAGAAGTCCTCATTTCTTACCGCATTTGTGCATGGCTCCTACGCCTTCTTCAAATCCTACCTCTTTCAAAAGGGCTGCTTTCATGGAAGCATCGGCTTTGTCATCGCAACCTATAACGCAAGCACAGCCTTCTATAAATACCTAAAGCTTGCGGAAGAAAACCTCAAGTAATGTTATTAGCTTTTCTCTATCACAGGGTTCACACGGGAAAATACTCCAACTCCCCTCAAATAATGGAGGAGCATCTTACTTTTTTAAAGGATAGCTACCCCCTGCTTTTGCCCGGCGAGCCTATTTCACCACTCAAAACCTGCATCTGTCTTACCTTTGATGATGCCTATTTTGATTTCTACCATTATGTATTCCCTCTATTAAAAAAACTAAAACTACGGGCAGTTCTTGGAGTTCCTGTAAAATACATCTTGCCCTCTACTCATTTGAAAGCTGAGGTTCGTTTAGATGTTACCTACAAAACGGGGGTGGAATGCTACCGTGAAAAAGCCCCTTTCTGCACCTGGAAAGAACTACAAGAGATGCAGGAGAGCGGCCATGTAGAAATTGCATCCCACTCCTATAGCCACATCGATCTCACCTTGCCAGGTGTGGATCTACAACAAGAAGTTGTCTATTCCCAAAAAATCCTAGAAGAAAAGCTTCAAGTCCCAATAAAGATTTTTATCTATCCTCTAGGGAAGTTCAATAAAAGGGTCCACAAAGAAGTGATGAAGCACTATTCCCATGCGATGAGAATTGGCAATGCCTGCAATTTTTCATGGCAAGGGCTCACCTATCGCATCTTCAGCGATAATCTAAAAGAAAAAGATGAACTTTTAAAGAAGAGAAAGCACCCTCAATATCTCTTGAACTTCTTTCTCAATCGAGTAAGAGGAAGATAATTTACGACCCTCTAGAATAAAGATGATCAATTACATCTATCTTAGATTCTTTGATCCTATCCATTTTAGTTAATAGATCTTTAGTAACAACTTGAAAAGCTAGAAAGTTTGTAAAAAGACAGAGCACTTTCTCTTGGAAAACCATCAATTTCTGAGGTAGGCGTTTCTGTTGTTTTCTTGAATAAGATCTATAATCAGTCCAAAGAGCATCCTCTGCTGTCCAAATTAAGTCTGTTAAGGACTCATCCGTACAAGCGGGGGCCAGCTTCACCTGCGTTCGATTTTCTAACTCTTGAATTA
>DATIJO010000186.1:0-9394 GCA_035478555.1 Chlamydiales bacterium | reverse complement strand
CCACCGCTACTCTTTTGAGCCAATTCGGGCTGTTCTTGAAGGAAGAGATCTAAACTCGTTTGCTGTAGACGAAGTCAAGGAAAAGGTGGGCGAGGTCAGCAAGGAAAATAGCCCCGACCCCGTAAAATAGATAGGGCATATTTTTCTTTAGGCAATTGGCCATTCCCATGATATCCCAGGAGCAGAGCACGCTGACCCCTAAAAAAACCAAAGTTAACCAAACTATTCTTAGCGCTGTCCCAAAAAGAATATTGTGCGACATTCCTCTGTGTCTTGAAAAATGCGCATAGGGGCGAAAGGGAAGGGTCAAAATCCCTCTCAAAGAAAAGAGCTTATATCGATTGGCTAAATCAAGATCGGGACTCATAAAGAGAGTGGAATAGATAAATCCCCCAGCAAACACTCCCATGTATTTCATATCAGGGTTCAGAAAATACCAGATTGCAGCTAATGCGATTGGAAGGATCAGAAAGATATTAAAAGTGGAGTGTGTCTTGTAAAGAGCCATAAAGAAATAGTTTACAAGCTCGTCAAGAAAGTGAAAAGAAAATCTTACTCTTCATCCTCATCGCTCGATTCAGGACTTAAGGGAGTTGCAGGATCGACTATATAATGAATCTCAGCATGTGGAAAAGCAATCTCCAAGGCAAGAAACTCAGAGTATAGGATATCCGGTCCGCTGATGCGGTAGATTCCGTTTGGGTGATGGCTAATTAATTGTCTAACACCATCAATGCTAATATCAGTGCCTACAAAGTCAAGTTCTGAATTCTCTAAAAACGCAGGGTGGCTCTGAGAGTATGCGATAATAGCGGGAATGGATTTATCGGTAATATTAGAATAACTAAAAAAGTCTATCCCTCGAAGATCAAGGAGATGGGTCAGCATGGAGATCAATACATCATCATCTAACAGAGCATGGTCAAAAACAAAGGTACGAAGCTTAGGCAGCTCTTTAGGTATTGCTACAAGTTGATCTTTTTTTACCGCAGTCTCAGTAAGATTGAGGCTTGGTCCCCAACACAAACATTTAGGATTGGTTTTGGCATGCTCTACAAAACACCAAATGCCGATTTTGGATAGCTGCGATTCAGCGATAGAAATATTTTCAAGCATTTGACCGTGGTTAAAAAGAAAAAGGAGAAGTTCGTCATCTAATAGCCAAGAAGGAAAATCCAGAATACAAAGGGATGGTATTGCTTTTACAATTTCTCTTATATCTTCCTCAGAAAGATCAGTAGCCCCTGAAATATTCAACCTAGGGGACGGTCCAAGTATTTTAGGAGATCGTTTTGCCCTTTCTACAAGCTCCATAACCCCAATTCTTGTAACGGAAGAATTTTGCAGAGTTACAAAGCTTAAATTAAGACAATGAGTGAGAAGTTCGTGCAAGAGAGCGTCATCTAATAGATCGGAATCGCAATGAAAAGAAGTTAGCCACGGCATCATTTTTGGAACAGGCAGCAAAACATCTCTTGTGATTTCTGTCTCGCATACATCTAAAACTTTAAATCGATCAGGGGAGTTTTGTGCATGTTTTAAAAATAAATTAAAACCGGTTAACGTTATCGCTGCTCCACAAAGATCAGGCACAATCCTAGGGCAATATTTAAAAAGAGTTTGAAGTAGATCATCATCTAAAATAGTGGCAGGAAAGTAAAATTCCTCTAGATAAGGGTTTCGTTTGACGATAGCTTCAACACCTGCCTTTGTTATTCCATTTTCCTCATCTACAACTAGGCCATAAAGCAAGAATTTTTGTAATTTAGTCATATATTTTGCAAAAGCAATAAGTACCGTATCATCCATATTTGCGTCCTGAATGGTAAGATGCCGGATATTGGATAAAAGAGGAGCAAGCCCTAAGAATTGTTCTAGGTCTTCTCTTGGGTTACTACATGTTAAAAAAAGAGTATGAAGACGGGGACACCTTTTGATAGCAGCAGCAGTAGCGTTGGCGCTTGTTTCTAGGGTCAGGACTTCTAAAGTAGGAGAAGAGATATGAGAGGCCCCCAAAGGTGTAATATCACGTCCATCAAGCTCTAATACCTTTAGATGCTCAAATTCAGGGACCACCCTCAAAGAATCATTCCTTAGTGACGTATTCCTTAATGATACCAAGCTACTATTCGGAAAACACCGAGCGATCTTCGATAGAAACTCATAAGTGAAGGGTCTTTGAATTGCCATCAAACGTTTTAGAGCTTCGGGGTGGTACTTATTACTTGTAATAAATCGGACATCAACATTTTCAATCTTCCTTGTAAAGGCATGTTCATTCTCAGCTATCTCATCAATACTTCTTCCTGTAAGCCATAGATACTCAATAAACTGATACAAATAGATCTGTTTATTGCTTAATGCCTGCTCTTTGATCCAAGTAGCTTTTTCATAACGGTGAAGACGAGTTGCTTTACACACATGGTCAAGAGCTGTTATCTCTCTTCTATGCAAAAAAGGGAGACAAGAACCTACAAAAACCCTTCGTTCCGGAAATAGGTTTAATAGTTTGTTCACTGGCACTTTCGTGGGCGCTTTCGTGGGCGCTTTCGTGGGCGGTTTCGTGGGCGGTTTCGTGGGCGGTTTGTTTATTGCTACTCGGTTGTGCTTATTAGGAACTAAAGTGACAGCCATATGTTTATAAGGGGGTAAAACTTGGTAAAGAAGCAAAAGCTTTAAAACCTACTTCAGTCATTCTCTCAAAATTCGTAGTACAAGATCTCAAGGTAGGACAAAGCCTGGTCATTTCTACAACTAGTTCATCCGTTATAAGATCGTGGTTAAAAGCAAGCTTTCTTAGAGGCAGCAATCTAGCAGCTAAAAGAATGGTTTCTTTGGTGACTGGTAAGCCGGTCAGGTCAAGAGAAAGAGTAGAACCTAATACGCCGGGAAATTTATGGGCATATTGGATAAAGATTTGCACGCCTTTATCGGTAAGTATTGAGCCAACAAGATTTAAGCCTTGTAGTGCGGTACAATTCCCCACTATTTGCGCCATCACTTCATCTGTCAAAAGAGCCGGATCAAAAAAAAGGTGTTCCAATTGAGGCAGACTGCTAGGTACCTGCATTAGCCCAAGAGAGGATATCTTGCTTCTTCTTAGGTCGAGGGTTTGGTAATGCTGAGGTCCATCAATAGCTACTTTCAGTATCGCATCTAGTCCTTCATCTGAAATAAGCGAATAGGCTGGAAAAATACGAAATCTTATCTTTAGCCATTCCATGGCCAGCTCATCGTTTAAAAGAAATTCGTCGAAAGAAAAATTTTGAAGACAGGGAAATCTTGCGGGCACATCCTTTAAAGATTTCACTGTTACTTTTGTTCCGTACACATCGATCGAGGGCGGCGATCCTAAAAGTTTTGGCTTTCGAGTGGCAAACTCTTTGAAGAGCTCAAACCCGGTATCTCCCACAGAGGTCCTAGAGAAATGAATAGATTCTAATTTAGGACATGACACGAGAGCACATTGAAGTCCTTTGTCAGTTACTTGAGTGGCACATGTCATATTACATTCGGTGAGCGATGAACAATGAGGAAGCACTTGCCCTAGCAGTTTATCAGTTAAAGCTGAGCACTCAGCAAAGAGATAAGTTTTTAAATTCTGACAGCGTTTTGCAACATAGAGAATGCCATAGTTTGTGATCCTTCCCTCTTTTAATCCAGTATCCTGGATATCCAAATAAGTAAGATAAAGACAGCCATCGGCAATTGCTCTCAAGCCAGAATCTTGAAGTTCTGTACCGCGAAGCTCTAGCCTCCGTAAAAAAGGAAGTTTCAGCTGAAGAAGAATGGAGTTATCTACATGGGTGTAAGAAAGAGATAAAGAAAAAATACGAGGTTTAACAATCCTCCGAAGACAATCTCCTTCAATCGGATTGTCCTGTAGATCTAATTGCTCAAGACGGTCACATTTTTCAATTGGGAGTAGATCATCATCTTGTAAATCCATTCCCTGAAGAACCAATCTAACAAGATGAGGGCAATGTGCAGGGATGCGCGCCAAAGCGCCTGCCTCAAGTTTTCTTCCGGAAAGATCTACACTGCGAAGAAGTGGAAAACAGGAGAGTATTTTTCCTAAAAATTCTGCATCCCACTCGTCTGGAAGACTTTTGAGTTGTGCCCTGATCAAGGGGTGCATGATTACATCTTTATTGTATTCTGATGAGCAGAGGCTTAAATGTCTGATCTTTCTTGTAAAAGAGAATTGGTCCTTTACGAGATCATCAAGAGTCTTTCCTGTATACCAAAAGTACTCTAGAAGCTCGTCCAAAAAAAGAACGCGTGAGCTTACCGCTTGGGCCATCAGCCTTATGAGCCTATCTTCTTTTCCTAGACCTGAATTCAATGCATGAAGAAAGCAGGATAGGGATTTAATGTCCAAAAAAGGAAGAAGATGGCGCACCATCACTCTCTTATTCTCAAATCTCTTACCAAAATGGTCCAGTCTAATAGGAACAGTTGGAGAATAAATAGAAAGTGACGATGCGGGTGTCATAAAATGGAAATATTCTATATCATCTCTATATTATGGAACATCAACTTAGAAGCATGACCGGTTTTGGACGGGGGGAAAGCTCTTTTCCTCTAGGGAAACTGGTGCTTGAGATCACTGCGATCAACCGGAAGTATCTGGATCTTTCAGTGCAGCTTCCAAAAGAGATGGTCTCATTTGAGCCGGAAATTCGAAACCTAGTTCAGAAAAAAATCCATCGCGGCCAGCTCATCCTTCGTTATACTTTTTATCCTAAATCCACAGCCCTCTCTCTTTTACCTGATACTGATCTGCTGAAAGACCTTAAATCTGAATGGGAAAAAAGGGCAAAAGCACTTGGGTATAAGAAAGAGAGTATTGATATCCATTTTCTAGCTACGCAGCTTCAAAGAAATTCTAATTCTGTGGAATGGGTCGAAACCAAGTCTTTTGAAGAACCTCTTACAGAGGTCACCGAAAAGGCTATAGAGGCCTTATTTAAAATGAAAGTAAGGGAAGCTAAGATTCTGAAGGAAGATATTCTCAAGCGTCTCCAATCATTAGAAAAAGCAATCGATCTGATTGAAAAAAGAGCGCCTCTTGCTGCAGTAAAACTAAAAGAAAAACTGAATCAAAAGATCGAAGAGCTAGTTCCCACGCTTGCCGATAATGAGGAAAGGGTGCTTCGCGAAGTGATGATGTACTCTGAAAAAATGGACATAACAGAAGAGATTGTGCGTTTTCGCTCCCATTTAAAACAGTTTTTTTCTCTTCTTAAAAAGCCGGAGGAGACTGCCGGAAGAAAAATGGACTTTTTGATCCAAGAGCTCATGAGGGAGATCAATACCATGGGCGCAAAAGCTGCTGATACTGAAATCACTTCGTCCGTTGTGAATGTAAAAACGGAACTAGAAAAGGTACGCGAACAGGTCCAGAATATAGAATAATATTTATCATGGAAAAGATCTTAGGAAATCTGAAAAAGGGCCTTCTCTTTGTGATTAGCGCGCCAGCAGGTACTGGAAAGACTACCCTTGCGCAGATGTTAAGAAAAGAATTTCCTGACACTATCGCTTATAGTATTTCTTTTACTACCCGAAAGCCTAGAGGGGGAGAAGTAAACGGCAAAGATTATTTTTTTATTTCTGACGAGGAGTTCAAAGCAAAAATTCAGGCAGGAGAATTCCTCGAATATGCTAAAGTATTTGACCACTACTATGGTACTTCGAAGAAGGTAATTGATGAGGAGTGTCACAAAGGGCATCATGTGCTCTTAGTGATTGATACTCAAGGCGCCATGCAGCTAAAAAAGAAGCTGGACGGAGTGTTTGTATTTATCAGCCCTCCCTCTCTTGAAGAGCTAGCAAGAAGGCTAAAATCAAGAAAAACCGAAAGCGAAGAGGCTATCCAAAAGCGGCTCTCCTGGGCTGAAAAAGAGATGGAAATGGCCAAGCATTATGACTACCATATTGTGAACTTACATTTAAAAAACGCCTATGATGTCCTTCGCTCCATCGTGGTAGCGGAAGAACATAGACAAAGAGGTATGCAACATGGCTAAAAAGAATTTAACCAATGAGAGATTAAAAATACGGTTTAAGAGCAATTTTGATCTCACCAATATTGCGATTAAACAGGGAAGAGAGACCATTTTAGCAGGGAAATACACCACCCTCGATGATTTCTTAAACGATATCAGAAAGAAAGCAGAACTTGCCGCTTACGAAGAAGAAGACGAGGAAGAAGAAGGACCAAGTGCGTAAATTTCTCATTACGTCGGCCCTTCCCTATGCAAATGGCCCGCTTCATTTTGGCCATATCGCGGGGGCCTATCTCCCTGCAGATGCTTACGCCAGGTTTCAAAGATTACAAGGGGAAGACGTCCTTTATATTTGCGGCTCCGATGAATATGGAGTCGCCATTACCCTAAGCGCTGAAATGGCAGGCCGCAGCCCAAAAGAGCATGTGGACATCTTTCATAAGATCAATTTGGATTTTTTTGAAAAGATGCACTTCTCATTTGATCACTACTCTAGGACTACTTGGGAAGGACATACCAAAACTGTCCAGGAATTTTTCTTACAGCTTTTGCAAAACGG
Organism: Chlamydiales bacterium; assembly: GCA_035478555.1. Taxonomy (GTDB): domain Bacteria; phylum Chlamydiota; class Chlamydiia; order Chlamydiales; family SM23-39; genus DATIJO01. The sequence continues at coordinate 2,824 of DATIJO010000186.1, read as the reverse complement.
CTATATTGAAGAAAGGGAAGTAGATCAACTCTATTCAGAAAAAGAAAAGCGCTTTCTCGCTGACCGCTATGTCGCAGGCACCTGCCCTAGATGCGCCTATCCGGAGGCTAGAGGGGATGAGTGTCAAAATTGCGGCGCAAGCTATGAAGCGACCGACCTAAAAAACCCAAGGTCAAAACTTACCGGCTCTCCTTTAGTTTTACGAAAGTCCAAGCATCTCTATCTCCTCTTTGACCGCTTTAAAGAAAGGCTCCTTGAATGGATCAAAACAAAAGAGTGGAAGCCCAATGTCGTAAGTTTTGCCATGCACTATATCCAGGAGCTAAAAGCAAGGGCAATTACCCGCGATTCCGATTGGGGGAGACCTGTGCCTCTTCCCAATAGTGAGGGCAAGGTTTTTTATGTATGGTTTGATGCTCCTATTGGCTACATCTCTGCAACGCAAGAATGGGCCATCAAGAATAAAACACCCGATGCGTGGCGAAAATACTGGATGGAGGAAGATACAACCCTTGTGAATTTCATCGGCAAGGACAATATCCCTTTTCATGCTGTCTTTTTTCCTGCCATGATCATGGGAAGAAATGAAAATTCCCATCAGAGTTTAAAATTAGTAGATGAGATCCCTGCCAATGAGTTCTTAACTCTGGAAGGAAAACAATTCTCCAAGTCGGACGGCTGGTATATCGACCTTGCCGATTTTTTCCAGAGATACACACCTGATCAGATCCGCTATTTTCTAGCTGCTAACGCTCCCGAGACCGCAGACTCTGAATTTTCCTGGAAGGAGTTTCAAGCAAGATGTAATAGCGAGCTTCTTGGAAAGCTTGGTAATTTGGTCCACCGCACTCTCATTTTTGTTCAAAGAGAATACAAGGGCAAAATGCCTCCAAAAGCTCCACTTGCCCATTATGATAAAGATTTTCTCAAAGAGATAGTACGCTGCTCGGATAATATCCGTGAGGCCTATCAATCTTTTAGCTTAAGAAAAGCATCAGCCCAGGTGATGGAGCTTGCTTCTATTGCCAATAGCTATTTTGATTTTAAAAAGCCTTGGGAGCTTGCCAAACACAACAAGAAGGAAGAGCTGGCAGCGACATTTCATTGCCTCTTGGAGTGTATTAAGCTTTTAGCCCTTACCTCTTTTCCAATCATTCCTCATAGTGCGGAAAAAATATGGCAGTTTCTGGGATATACTTCGCCCCTTGCAAAACAGCGCTGGGCAGATGTGGTAAAAGAGCCTATTCCTTCTGATCACCACCTTAAAGAGCCGCACCATCTTTTCCGCAAAGTTGAAGATGAAGAGATTGAAAAGGAAATGGAAAAACTACTAAACCGTAAAAAAAAGGAGCCCACTATGACACAAGATACCTATAGCGCCCTGAAACCTCTTATCTCCTTTGACCAATTTCAAAATTTAGATCTCCGAGTAGCACAAGTCTTAGAAGCGGAAAGCGTTCCCAAAAGCAAACGCCTTCTCCGCCTTACTCTTGACCTTGGATTTGAAAAGAGATGCGTTGTATCCGGAATCGCCGAGCACTATAAGCCGGAAGATCTCATTGGTAAAAAAGTGCTCTTTGTAGCCAACCTCCAACCAGCAACCATCATGGGTATCCAAAGCCAAGGAATGGTCCTTGCAGCGTCCTTTGATAAAACCCTAGAGCTTCCCTTCTTAGATCGCCTTCAGCCGGGCAGTATCGTCTCCTGATCATTTAAAGAAATTGCAAAGAAAAGCCGAACTCAATAAAGTTGTAAAAAATTCTTTAAAAGTGAGGTAATGCTATGGCAACTTCAGTTAGAACAAACTTATACTCTCAAGTTACTAGAGAGAACGAAAGAATCTTCATGCGCGAAGAAAAAATCCAGCGTCAAGTCAAGGGCGCTTATATGATAGGGATCATCACTATGATCGCATCCTTCGTTATTGGCTCTTGGATCCTTGTTACTTTAGCGTGTCTTTGGTTGGTTCTTCCATGGGACAGTATAGTCAGGGGAAGCACCCCTGTAGATGGTCTATATAACCGTATATTTACCGGATATCTTCGATAAGACAGATCTTCTGGATAGGCTCATAAGCTCTCTTCCACAATGTTTAAGCTTTTGATCTGATAATTCGAGTGGCAAAGCTTTTTTAGTTTGATAGTGTTTTCACCATCTTGAAGAAAGGGGGTAAGGTCGATTGTATGGGTCTGGTACTGAGTAACCGGAATTACTACCCCAACGGTTTGTTCTCCGATTTTGATTTTGATTCTAGGAGGAGGCCCAAAATCCGGGTCATCATCCCAAATGTAGTCAGGGTCCATATGGTTCAGGCTCAATAGATATCTTTTATTTGGTTTTTTGGCGATGTCCACATCGATCTTGAAAAAGCCTTCATGCTGAGTCAAAGACCAGCAGTTTTTTTCTTTTACGTAGTGAGCATCCGAGCTGAGCCTTACATTTGCATTTTGAGCGCTTATTTCAGGATGGGTAAAGTCAACCGATGCAAATGTTGTTTCCTGTGAAGTAATGTGATTGGATGTAATATAACTATTTATACTATTAATAAACATAGTTTATCCAAATTTTTATTATTAAATATATTATGTAATTATACTAAATATAGAAATAAAAAACCCCATGAAAATCGCTTTTCATGGGGAAATGAAGGAGGAATTATTTTGGCGCGAAGTATACTTAATACGAGTCAATTAAATCAATGGTAACTAATTCTTTAAAAGATTGATTAAATTTCGTACCTCAGTTTATTATTAATATAGATTTTTAAATTATAATAATAATTTTTGGAGTTATTATGTTTATTGAAAAAGTTCATGCAGTTAGA
>DATIJO010000185.1:0-4294 GCA_035478555.1 Chlamydiales bacterium | reverse complement strand
AGTAGAACAAACAGTAGCCACAATACAGGCAAATAACGATGAAATTTCATCTCTTCAAAGACGCATTGAATCTTTGGAGAATCTGAACGCAAAGGTGAAGTTAAATCAAATGGTAGACAATGCCAACCAAGCTATTCAGTTAGCTAACAAGAAAATCCCTGAATTAACTACACTCGAAAATGCAGTTCCATCTTTAGATGGAGATACGCTTGGTCTTGTTACAGAGTATCTCTAATTAATCTTCCGGCCTCATCAGAGGAAAGTAGATCACATCCCGGATAGAATAGGCATTGGTAAATAGCATGACAAGTCTGTCGATGCCAATGCCGATTCCTCCAGTTGGCGGCATCCCTTGGCAGAGCGCTTCAATGAACTCTTCATCTAAGGGATGTGCTTCCTCGTCGCCTGCTTCTTTTTTAAGAGCCTGATGTTCCAGGAGTGTTCTTTGTAGTTCCGGATCGTTTAGCTCGGTATAGGAGTTTGCGATCTCTGTCCCATTGATAAAAGTTTCAAAGCGTTCAACAAGACCTTCAGCGCGTAGTTTTGGATCGCGGTGAGGTTTGCAAAGAGGAGTGGTCTCAATAGGATGGTCGATAATGTGGTGAGGATCGATGAGGTGAGACTCCACTAGCTCTTCAAAGGCTGTGGCAATGAGTAAACCTTTATTTTTTTTCTTTAACTCTTTGGGGTCTGCATCGGTCTCTTTTAATAGATAGGAGCGAAGACCCTCTTCTGAAAGAGAGTCGACATCAAGCTTGCCGTAGGTTTTAATTGCCTCTTTCATGGACATTCTCTTCCAAGGAGCTTTAAAGTCTATCACTCGGGAGACTCCTTCGCCTTCGGTTTCTAATTTGACTTTGGTGTCGCCAAAGAGATCAAGCGCTATGGTCTCAAAAAGGGTTTCTGAGAACTTCATCATGTCGTTGTAGTCCCAATAGGCAGCATAGGCTTCCATCATGGTAAATTCAGGATTGTGGGTGCGGTCGATTCCCTCGTTTCTGAAGATCTTTCCAATTTCAAAGATCCTTCTCATGCCGCCAACGATCAGTTTTTTTAGGGAGATCTCTAAAGAGATGCGAAGGAACATGTCTTGATTGAGCGCATTAAGATGGGTCGAAAAAGGCCTAGCTTCTGCGCCGCCGTAGATATTTTGCAAGATGGGGGTCTCCACTTCCATGAAGCTATTTTCATCCATGTATCTGCGGATGAGAGAGAGAATGCGGGATCTTGTTTTAAAACGAGAAAATGAGTCGGGATTGGTGATTAGGTCTAGCCATCTCTTTCTATAGCGCACGCCTTTATCAGCAAGGCCGCTATGTTTATCAGGAAGAGGAAGAAGAGATTTAGAAAGAAGGGTCATCTCTTTGACAAAGATGGTAAGTTCGCCTTTTTGCGTGCGAAAGAGATTTCCGTCGATCCCAACGATGTCGCCTAGGTCTAGTTTTTTCTCAATGAATTTAAGAGGAGTGAGCTCGCCTTCCGCATTCAGGCCATGAACTTTAGTGATGTCGCGGTTGGCCATGATTTGGATACGGCCGGTATCGTCCTGGATTTGACCGAAGAGATTTTTCCCCATTGGTCTAAAGAGAACAAGACGTCCTGCGATCTTTACCTTTGGAGTAGAGCCTGATGCTGCATCTTCGCTATGGCCCATCTCTTTTCCTTCATAACTTCGGACTAGCTCTTCAGCTAGATGAGAAGGGGAGAAGTGATGGGGGAAAGGGCAAATGCCAATATTTCTGATCTCTCCAAGTTTTCCTAATCTTACTTGGTAGTCTTCTTGTTTAAGATACTCAGTCATTCATGCTCCAAAAAGGATCCATTGTAGGGGATAGAGAATATTTCGTATAGTGGAGCAATGCTAGTTGCCGTTATTAAAGATCCAAAAGATGTCGAAAAAGCCATTCCCTATGCGGATGCCCTTGAATTCCGTCTAGATTATTCTTTAAAACTGGTTGAACTTAGGAGCAAGGTAAAGCAAAAAAAACTCTTTACACTAAGGAAGAAAGAGCATGGGGGAGTCTATCAAAAAAGCGAGGAAGAGAGGCTCAAAGAATTAGAACATCTAGCAAGCTTAAAGCCCGATTTTTTAGATATCGAATCGGATGTTCCGCTTTCGTTCTTAAAAAAAATCAGGGATCTCTATCCTGAAATCCAGTTGATCATCTCCCATCACGACTTTGAAAAAACTCCGGATCTATTTGCTCTTTTACAAGAGATGGAAAAACCCTTCTATGCCATCTATAAGATCGCATGCAAAGCAAATAGCGCCTCTGATCTTTTACGCATGCTCAGCTTTATAAGGAAAACCTCTAAAGAAAAGAAGATCATCGGCATTTCGATGGGGGAATATGGCGAGCCATCTCGTGTACTAGGGAAGATCATGGGTAATTATTTTAGCTATGCCTCTATTGAAAAAGAACAAGGCGTACTCTATCAGCTTACCATAGAAGAGCTTCATAAGATCTATCATTTTCCAGACCTCAACTCCTCTACTCAAATTTTTGCTCTTCTTGGAGATCCTATTGAGCAAAGTGTTGGACCTATCTTTCATAACCGTATCTTTCATGAACGAAAACAAAACGCTGTCTACGTCAAATGCAAAGCCAAGCAAGAGGAAGTTGGTGAGTTTTTCAAAGCCTCCCTCTTTCAAGGCTTTTCCATCACCATGCCATTAAAAGAAGCTGTCATTCCCTTCCTTGATCACATTGATCTGGATGCCAAAAAAATTGGCGCAGTCAACACCGTGGTAAAAAAAGATGGCAAATACGTCGGCTATAATACGGATGCCCCTGGAGCTTTAGATGCATTAGAGGAGGAATCTTTTGTGCGAGGCCGAAAGCTTATAATAATCGGGACAGGCGGAACTACCAGGGCTATTGCTTATGAGGCAAAGAAAAGGGGATCTGAGGTTTATATTGCCGGAAGATCGAAGGAAAAGGCAGAAGCTATTGCTAAGGAATTTAGCTGCCATGCCGTTCTATTAAACCAGCTCCCTACTTATGATATCCTCATCAATGCTACCCCCGTTGGTATGAAAGAAGAACTCCTGCCCATCCCTGAATCAGAGATAAGGCCAGAAACCATCATCATGGATACTATCTATTCTCCCTCCTTTACACCGCTTCTCCAAGCTGCTCAAAAAAAGAATTGCATTTGTGTCTTTGGCTTCAGCATGTTTGAAAACCAGGCCCTTCTGCAGCAAAAGCTTTGGTTTTCTTGAAATAGTTATTTAAATATTTAATATAATAATATTAAAATAATATTAATATATTTAAATTTATATCAATTTAATATATAATAGTTACTTAAAACTAAATTAAGGATTATTTATGGCTTTTCCAGCTTATTTATCACCTACCTATATTCCGCGTACGGTTCTGAGCGGTGTTCAATCCGGGCTTCTGGCAGGAGTGAATTTTCTAAGTAAACATAGGACTACAATTATACTTCTTGGTTCAGCGGCTTTCTACAAGTTCGGTGAAATGCTTACGGAGAGCCAACGTTATGTTGTTAGTAGCGCATTGATAGGGCATTCTTTGCTTACTCTTGGTCATGTCGTACATAGCATGTACAAAATACACAGAGAATATTCAGCAGCTAGAAGAGCTTTGGATGAACAATACGAAGCCGACATAAGAGCTTTGAATGAACAATTTGAAGCTGACATGAGAGCTTTGCAAACAAATATGCAGATTACAAAAGTTGTATCTGCCTTTTCAGATGTATTGAATAAGCAATTTGATACTCAAATTGAAAAGCTTATGAATACGAAAGACATGGGAACGGAGCATATAACTGTTACTTTAGATTTAATAGAAGAAATGGAGTCAGTTCCTTCTAATGCCTATGATATTGCTCATGGACCCAATGGATCAAAAATTCCTTATCTATTAGAGGCGGGGGTTTGTCTTCAAGAAACATTGCCCAGGATCAATGCTGTTTATCAAGCGTGTCTTAAATTGCAGCAGAATATTTTAAGATTAGGAATAAGAAGGATAGAAGCATGCGCTCAGTTTCATCAAAGAATTAAAGACCGATTTCAAGGTCAAATTTATGATGATAACATCTCTTTCATGAATTTTCATGAAAATTATACTCGTGAACGCCTAGGGATCCATCTAAATGACTATCGCTACTTAAAAAGCCTTGAAGTTCAGGCTGCTGCAGCACCATCAAAGTTAGGGATGGTGAACGAGAAAATACCAGCATTACAACGTGCAAGCGTCGTGATTCGTGATCGTTCTTGCCGCGATGATGAAGGCAGATGGAAGTTTATAGGTCCAAACCCTGA
>DATIJO010000184.1:0-4856 GCA_035478555.1 Chlamydiales bacterium | reverse complement strand
ATATAGTCCCACGCTTCAGCCACTGTATACTTTTTCGTTAAGACTGTGATACCGTTAACAATAAGATGGGCCCATTGCCTGCAAACTAATGTGAGATTTTGCTTACTCTTACCCTGAATCGGATCTAGGTTGTGAAGCACTTCTAGTACAAGACAGGGTGGAAGAGAACATGGAGCACGGGTTTTGCTTTTTTCTCTTGCACTGCTTGGAGCAGGACTTTTACATTCAGTTTTGGTGACAGATGACATAATTATTACCTTTTTATTAATTAATTTGGAAAATATTATATACTAATAATATTTAATTGTAAATGAAAGATTTTCAAAATATTTCTATTATATCTGACAAGGCTCTTCAAGAAAAAGGCTTTCTTACTGATTTTCCAAAAGCAGTCATTCAAGAGGTGAATTCCTTAAATTTGCCTGCTTCCTTCTCTGAGAGGGAAGTCTTTAAAGACCTGCGGGACAAGCCATGGATCTCAATTGACAATGATGATTCGCTAGATCTTGACCAGATCACCTATTCGGAACAAAACAAGGTCTATGTGGCCATCAGTGATGTGGACGCCCTTGTGACAAAGGGATCTCCTTTAGATCAATATGCTGCCCATAACACTACATCTATTTACATTCCCGGAAAAGTCTATCCCATGCTTCCCTTTAAACTCTCCACCAATCTCACCTCTTTAAATGAAACTAGAGATCGAAGGGCAATCGTGATAGAGATGGATATCGAAAATAACGGCAAGTTCTCATTAAAAGATGTCTATTTAGCATTAGTCAATAACCACGCCAAGCTTGCATACAATGGAGTTAGAGCCTGGATTGAGCAGAAGATCCCATTACCAGGCAGATCAACAGATATTTTAGAGCAGGTAATCCTTCAAGATTCCCTTGCCCAAAAGATAAAAAAATACCGGATGAAAGAAGGAGCATTAAGCTTTCCCTCTCTGGAAGTAGAACCGGTTTTTGAACGTGGAGAATTGATAGGATTAAAAGAGAAGATCTTTCACCGCGGCCACTCCTTGATCTCTAACTTTATGATCGCGGCAAATAGTTCTATTGCCAGCTATTTTGACCGTCTTAAACTCCCCTCTTTAAAACGAGTCGTAAGAGAGCCAGCAAGATGGGACCGCATAGTATTTTTAGCACGTAGCTTGGGAGATGACTTACCCACAAAACCGGATGTGAAGGCCTTGCGCGATTTTCTCATTAGGCGGCAAAAGAAGGACCCTGGCCGCTATGCTCTTCTTTCTTTGGCCGTAATTAAACTGATCGGAAAAGGTGAATACATTTTAGATGATCCTAATCAGCCTTCACCTGGTCATTTTGATTTAGCCCTGACCCATTACTCCCATAACACGGCTCCCAATCGTAGATTTCCAGATTTGATCATGCAAAGGTTGTTAAAGTCTCAATTGCATAAGAAAAAAGAGCCCTATTCCAAACAAGAGCTATCTCAGATTGCTGCTCACTGCACCCAAAAAGAAGATGATGCAACGAAGGTTGAAAGACGTCTGCATAAGTCTATCGCAGCTATTGTGCTCGAGCCAAAGATCGGCCAGACATTTAAAGCCATGATCACAGGCGCATCCAAGAAAGGCACCTGGGTAAAAATTACAGAGCCGCCCGTTGAAGGAAAGCTAGTCAAAGGCTTTGAAGGAAAAGATGTGGGCGATCATCTGAACGTTCGTCTCATCCATGTCAATGTCAAAAATGGCCATATTGATTTTGAGACAATCTAATGGAAAAAAAGGGATTATTTGTAAAAAAGCCTCTGCGTGTAGCTGAAAAGGAAGAGACGCAAGAGCTTCACCCCCATCTGGGATGGTTCCATCTCGTTGCAATTGGGATTGGCGCAATCATCGGGGGTGGTATCTTTGTTATCACCGGACATGCAGCTGCAGACTATGCCGGCCCTTCGATAGTTGTCTCGTTTCTTATTGCCTCTCTTATTTGCGTATTTGCGGGGCTCTGCATTTTAGAGCTCTCTTCTGTGATCCCTCTAGCAGGAGGGTCCTATACCCATTCCTATGTAGTAATGGGAGAATTTCCCGCTTGGATTGTGGGGTGGGTCAGTACCATCCAATATCTGGTCTCGGCCTCTACCGTTGCAGTGGGCTGGTCGGGCTATTTTAAAAGTGTATTGAATGACTTTGGGATTGTCCTATCGGAAGCTTATTCCCACGCGCCTATAGTTTTAGACCCTGCCACGGGATGGGGATGGAGCGGGGCCGTGATCAACCTTCCTGCAATAGGTGTTGTTCTGATAACTATTTGTTTTATTGGTATTGGTATTAAGGCTGCGACTCATTTTAACCATACAATGGTCTTTCTGAAACTTGGGGCAATTTTCCTCTTTATCTTTCTTGGTCTCCCTCATATCCTTAAAAGCAATTTGACTCCCTTTATTCCTCCCAATACAGGAACTTTTGGCGAGTTTGGATGGTCTGGACTCATCCGCGGAGCAGGCTTTGTCTTCTTTGCCTTCGTAGGTTTCGATACAGTCTCCACTATAAGCACCGACGCGATCAACCCCCAAAAGGATCTTCCTAGAGGGATATTAGGCTCTTTAATCATCTGCACATTGATCTACCTTATCACAGCATTTGTCCTGACTGGAGTAGTAAGCTATCCTCAGCTCCAAGGCCCCGATCCTATCGCAGTTGCCCTTAATACTCTTAACGTGAAAGTCTATTGGCTTAGCTTTGCCATCAAGCTCGCGATCTTAGCAGGACTGGCATCGGTCGTCCTAGTCCAGCTCCTTGGCCAAACACGCATCTTCTACTCAATTGGAAAGGACGGCCTCCTCCCCCGCTCCTTCTGCAAAGTGCATAAAGGAAGGAAGACCCCTCTTTTTTCTACCATTGTAACAGGGATAGTAGCTGTTCTGATCTCAGGATTATTTCCAGTTGATATCCTAGGAGAGCTTGTGTCGATCTCCACCCTCTTTCTTTTTGTTTTGATCTGTCTAGGGGTCCTTGTGCTTCGCTACACCCATCCTGAATATGAGCGGCCTTTCAAAGTCCCCTTCATGCCCTATATCCCCATTCTTGGGATACTTAGCTGCGGCATCCAGATGGGCTTCTTAAGGCTCTCTGCCTGGATCCAATTGATCCTATGGCTTCTTTTAGGGTTGGTGATCTATTTTGGGTATGGATATAGGAATAGCAAATTAAGATCTTCTACTAAGCAATAGCAGGTAGGTCTCTACGGACTTCGTCTTCGTTTACTCTTTCTGTGACTAGAGTTGTGTTTCTCTCAAATGGTCTGCAAATGTCCATATAGGTAGGAATTATTCTCTCTACGCACATTGCTAAATAGTTTCTTCCGTGTATTACTTCTCTCATTTCTGGAGAGTGGTTGCCAAAAGTAGCATCCATGGTAACACCAAAGAAAGCAAGAACACAGAGCTGCTGGATTAAGCGAATCGTTTGAGCTTGCCACCATCTAGTGTCTTCATGGTCTAATTTTTTAATCTGAGCGATGACATCTTCTTTGTCTATCTCTTGACCTTCTTTTAGTTTAAGAAGAAGGATCATAAGCTCAAAGGCTTCGATCCCTGCTGTAACCCCGATTTGTCTTTGAAAGTCTTCCATTTTTTGACCGAGAAGCTGGATCCTTTTTCGCATTATCTCTTCTGGGTTAGTAGCTTTGCCTTCAGGTTTTAATAAAGGGGCAATCCCAGCTTCATCAAATTCGCTTAAATTAAATGCTTTAAAATGTTCTAAAAGCGTCTCTTTCCAATTCTTGTCATTGGAATTATTGAGCTTTTCAAGAGCTCCCTTTAGATTTAATTTTGAAACTAGGTCATTCCCTGCAGCAAATGGCACTACTTTCGAGAGGATTTCAGCCAAGTTGCAAAGACATGGAATTAAATAAAGAACAGGAAGAAGCCAAGGATTAGTTGTTAAAAAGGTAGCTATTCCCACATATTTGAGAATTGAAGCGGCAAAAATGACAATTCCAATGAAAAAATAGATTGATGCAAGCACTATCATACGGATTGCAAGAATTTTATCTCCGTTTGCTAGCGCGCGAAAGCCATTCACTAATTCTGGGATCGAATTAAGAATAAAAAGAAGACCGCCAATAATGCTTAAGCCTACAAATAGTCCATCTAAAGCGGGAATGCCAAGCGACTGCATTCCTTTTAATCCTAAAGCTCCTTCATATCCGAGATAGGCAGCTTCTGTGATATCTGCCACCCAGAAAACAGGATGCGTGGTCTCTTTCCAGGGACCTACATTGAAAGAGATCGGTCCCATGGTACATTTCATTTTTTGCTGCTCTGCTTCTGATTTTTTGCCTCTCTTATGGGCTATGACAGCTTCTGCAACTGTACCAGTGGTAACCGCTTCTTCTTCTTTTTCTGGTTCAACAGGCTTGACGGTAGGTTGGGTGCCCTTCTCGCGGGCTGCTTTTAAGCTTAATCGGTAGTCCTCTAAGGCAGGTCGAATGCCTTGCAGTTTTGCATAGGCATCATTTACTTTTTTGGCTTTATCAGAGGAAAGCTTTGCAAATTCAGATTTAAAGACAGGATCTTTCTGGTAAGCCCTATATAATTGGTTCCAAAAAAGACCAAGGTTGACGCTTAAATGTTCTGCAGCAACTTCACGCACAGCAATATCCACAAGACCTGCAAAACCAGTAGGAGTAACTTTTCTCCCTAAATAAGGCTGGAGGTCGATAGGTCTAGTTTTACTAACTATTGCCATTTTAATAACCTAATTCACTTTTATGTAATTATTATAACAATTAATTGAATTAATATCAATAGAATGAGAATAGTTTTATCTGACTTAATTACATAGACTTATGTAATTAATTCAGTAATAGTAACTTATAAGAAATTGA
>DATIJO010000183.1:0-3653 GCA_035478555.1 Chlamydiales bacterium | reverse complement strand
TTTTAGGAGGGGGAAGTTTCGTTCAGAGAAGAATTTTGCCCGTTCTCAAAGATGTACTGTCTATTCAGGTGACCTGCCTGCATAAGCAGAATATTATTGAAGCCAAACAAATTGCTACACAATTTGGAATTCCTTATGCGGTTTCGTCTCGAGAGGAACTCCTTAACCATCCAGAAGTTGAAGCGGTTTTGATCGCTACACCGAATGACTGTCATGAAGAGGATGCGATTGCTTGTGCTCAAGCTGGAAAACCTACGTTATGCGAAAAACCCCTTGCTCCTACTAGTCAAGCTATTATTCGTATGCAGGAAAGCTTTGCAGAACATGACATTCCTCTTTTTGTAGGACAATCTCTTCGCTTTAAACCTGCTATTCAGAAGGCTAAGGAACTTTTGAAAGAAGGAAGCTTAGGCAATCTCCTGCATATTCGAGTTTATTTTACCATTCCCGTGCCTTCAGGGAATTGGCGTTATAAGAAGAGTTCTGGCGGGGGTGTCTTGCAAGACGTAGGAGTTCATCTAATCGATCTTATACATCACATCTCTGGAGAAAATATCGCTTCGGTTCACGCCATTGCCAACCTCATGTATAAACGTGATTCCTCTGAGAGCGAACATACTGTATTGGCTTTTGGTCGATTGAGCGGTGAAGCTTGCTTTTCTTTTGAATGCTCAATGAACCAACCTCTTCGTAGCGGTTTTGAAATCATTGGAACTAAATCTCGGATTATTAGCACCCACTCGCTTCGGCAGGCCCATGATTCCGGTGAGTCTCTTTGCCATGTTCGAGAAGATAGTTCATTAGAGTATCTACCTCTTAAAGCAACTAATATCTATGCGGATGAGCTCACTCATTTTGCTCAAGTATTAAGAGGCGAAGTGTCACCGCTCATTTCATCAAGTGTGGGATTATGTAATCAGCGTGTGATAGAGTCTGCTTACGAATCTATTCACAGCGGGCAAATGATCTCGAATTTCTAAAAAAGTAAAAGGCGGGATATTTGCCCGGCCTTTTGTGTTTTGGAGGTGGAGAGACGCATGGCGATCACCGGGTGATCGCATTCCGGCAGGCGAAGCCTGTCCTCCATTTCAGAACTTTTCAATGGACAGAGATTTTTCTTCGCACCATTTCAGGATCGACATATTGGTACTCAGTATAAAAGCTTGCAAATAACCAAAAGAGGTTTTAATGCTAAAGCAAAAAAGAAGGTTTATTTTTCATGAAAAAAGATTCAACTTCAGAAAAATCAGCTTGGAAGTATAGGATTCGATCCTTTTTTCGCTATATAGCAGAAATGACCTCCCGTCGAATGGGATCGCCCATAGCCTTTCTTTTGGCTTTGGTTTTAATCGCTCTATGGTTCGGCTCTGGGTTTTATCTGGGATTCGATGAGAGATGGCAACTCATCATCAATACCGGAACGACGATAGCCACTTTCCTAATGGTGATCTTAATTCAAAATACTCAGTATCGCGAAGCCCGTTCAGCTCAATTGAAACTTGATGAGATCTTGTATGGCACGAAAAATACCCGTGATTTTTTCTTGGAAATCGAGGAAGAGAGCGATGAAGAACTCGATCTTCTAAAGGAAGAATTTAAAAAGCTTAGGGAAAAATACATAGAACAATTGAAGCACAAGAAAAAGAAGAGATCTTGAACCTTTTTTGTAGAGTGTTTCTATTTTGTTATTGTATATGCAAATTGAACCACAAAAGGTAAACCTATGAAGGATTTCCACGATTTATTCTTTCACGAGTTAAACGATATTTACGCCGCAGAATTGCGAATCGAAAAAATTTTGCCAGAGATGGCAAAAGCTGCCCATTTACCAAAATTAAAAGAGGCTTTCCACTCCCATCATAAAGAAACAAAAAAACATATTGAGAGATTAGAGAAAATTGCTGCTCAATTGGGGGTCAGCTTACAACATTGTGAATGTGAGGCGATTGAGGGGATTTTAAAGGAAGGGAAAAAATTGGTAAAAGGGGACTATCCACATGAGGTCCGAGATGCAGCGCTCATTGTGGCTGCCCAAAAGGTTGAACATTATGAAATGGCCGTTTACGGGATATTAAAAGCTTTTGCCAGACGTCTCAAATTGAATGACGTTGTAAAAATTTTGGATGAAACCTCTCAAGAAGAAGGTCGTGCAGACAAACATCTCACAGAAATAGCCAATGGAACTATGTTTTCTGCGGGAATCAATGAAAAAGCCCTTAAGCGAGAATCTGCTTAAAGAGAGAAGGTTCAAAGAGATGTCTGAAGCAGAGCTGTTTTTCATCTAGATACCGCTCTTGTTTCCATGGGGCAGAAAAGGCCCGGAAAATCGGGCCTGTTTTTTTATTGGAGGTGGAGAGAAGCCCTCACGCTAGGGGCGATGCCCCTAGTCTACCGGGCCGGCGATCTCGCTCGGTTTTGCAAAGCAAAACAACGCGCTCAACTCGATTCTCTCACGCAAGGCAAATTGTTGCCTTGCTCACCTCCAAAAAAAAGGCCGGGTTTTGCCCGGCCTTTATCTTTTTTTGGAGGTGGAGAGAATCGAACTCTCGTCCTTAGCAAACTCTACAAAGATGACTACATGCTTAGTACCTTAATATAAATTAGCCTTGCCGAAAGGTTCGTCGCTTGGGGCTAATTAGACCTTCTCTATCTCGAACTCCTACCTAGATAGTCCTAAAGGGAAAGGGTTCATACCAAGATTTATGACGGTAGAGATCTGAAACTCTTGGTCGGATCCCAGCCTACCGGAAGAACGCAACGGTTAAGCGGCGTTCTCCAACAAATCGTAAGATTCGTCGTTTGTGTTTTGATCGGATGATTTAAGAGGCCCACCGATCGTCCTCTACATGCCACCTATGCTTCATTCCCAAGTCGAAACCTTGACACCCCCGTTAGAGAAAGGCTGCGGAATCACGTAGAAGATCCGGGGGATCTTCGCAGTGCGTAGCAGGCTGCGGATACATAAAAAAGATCCGGGGGGATCTTTTTTATGGGGAGCAGGTGAGCGAAGGCGAACCGGGCCGCAAAAGCGAACTGGCTCTACCTCTGCTCTGCATCCGTGCTTCCTTCTATTCATTCCCCTAACGGGAGAGTGAAAGCATGGTCTTATACCGCCATTATATCAGTTTAAAGATTTAATTTCCTGAACGAATCGATATATATCCGTAAATGCTTGAAATTCAGGATCTTTTCTGGGTGCGGGGGCTTTGCCCCGACAATTTTAGCCTTTAGCCTTTATCCTTTAGCCTTCTTTTTTTAGCCTTCTTTTTTTAGCCTTTTTCTTTTAATATCTAGGGTTTTAAGTGTAGGGATTGCGATGTTCGAGTTTGATCAGGAAGAGGGTTTTCCAGCCAGGGAAGAAAGGGTTTTAAAGGGTTGGCAGGAAAGAAAGATCTTTGAAAAGTCTGTGGAGGGAAGAAAGGGGAGGCCGCTGTTCTCTTTTTATGATGGACCTCCTTTTGCAACAGGTCTTCCTCATTATGGCCACTTGCTCGCGGGAACGATCAAGGATGTTGTTCCTAGATATAAGACGATGAAAGGATATTGCGTTCCGAGAAGATTCGGCTGGGACTGCCATGGACTGCCTGTTGAGAACGAGATCGAGAAGACCAAAGAACTATCCGGAGCGGGCGCGATCGAAGCGTTTGGAGTGG
>DATIJO010000182.1:0-2590 GCA_035478555.1 Chlamydiales bacterium | reverse complement strand
CAGAAACTGAGTTAGATGAGAAAGTACAACGTATTCTTAAGGCTAAAGAGAGTGTTCCATCTGCTACTCCTAGCAATATTCAAGAAGGAAAAGATCTAAAACAGCTTCTATTTGAAAAGGCAGCAACTCTTGTGAAAAATGAAGATGTGCTGCCGCTATCCTTCATGGAGAATACTCTCTTTTTCACCTTGCATGTAGCAAAGCCTTTTCTTCCTCCATTAGATGGATTTGAAGCGCTTGACAAGGTGGTCTTTTTTCTTAAAGGTTTTAACTATGCACTTCCTAATTACGGAATGGACGAGCAAATTTTTCCCTTTCTTCAAGAAGCAAAAAAGAAATGTAAAACATGTCTTGTTTTGATGGGAACTCCCTATGCCCTTGCCTTTCTTCAGGCTGATGCAATATTAGTCCTATATGAGGAAGTAGAGAAAGAGCTAGCAATAGATATTCTGTATGGAAAGAAAAAACCCAGCGGAAAACTGCCAGTCACTGCCGGCAAATTTCCCGCTGGGCACGGAGAGAGTTTTTAGATATTACTTATTGTCTTCATCCATAATTTCGACTTCTGGCTCTTCTACATCAGGTTTCTTATTCGTTGATCCCTGATTGTTAGCGCCCGCTCCCTGCTTTTGGAGCTCTTCGCCGATCCTTTGGATGGACTTTTGCAGCTCGTCCTTTTTCGTTTTCATGAGCCCAATATCTTTAGAATCGATCGCTTGTTTTAGCTCATCGATCTTGCCTTGAATCTCACTTACTACTGGGGCTGGCAGCTTTTCTTTAAATTCATCCAGAGATTTTTGTGCTCTGAAGAGAAGAGAGTCGGCCTCGTTTTTGATTTCGATCTCCTCTTTTTTCTTTTTATCTTCTGACGCATGGCTTTCTGCTTCACGGATCTTATCTTTGATCTCCTGCTCGCTTAAGCCTGACTTTGCCTCAATTCGGATCTTCTGCTCTTTGTTGGTCTGCTTATCTTTAGCAGAAACATTCAAGATACCGTCCGCATCGATGTCAAAGATCACCTCGATCTGAGGTACGCCTCTTGGCGCAGGTGGGATATCAGTAAGGTCAAACCTTCCGATCTCGCGGTTGTCTTTGGCCATCGGTCTTTCTCCTTGAAGGACCACGATCGTTACTGCAGGCTGGTTGTCAGACGCAGTAGAGAAGACCTGCTTTTTCTGAGCAGGGATAGTTGTGTTCCTTTCAATGAGGGGAGTAAGCACTCCGCCTAAGGTCTCAATTCCAAGCGTAAGAGGAACTACGTCCAAAAGAAGAACGTCTTTCACATCTCCGCCGATAATAGCGCCTTGGATAGCAGCACCGGCAGCTACAGCTTCATCTGGGTTTACGCTCTTATTTGGCTCTTTGCCAAAAATATCGCGAACCTTCAATTGAACAGCCGGCATACGGGTCATACCGCCAACGAGAATTACCTCGCTGATCTGATCTGCAGAAAGACCTGCGTCCTTCAATGCATTCTTACAAGGCTGTACAGTTCTTTCGATCAGGTTATGGCAAAGGCTTTCAAGCTTTGCTCTGCTTAGTGTCAAGCTCAAGTGCTTTGGACCGCTAGCGTCCATTGTGATGAACGGCTGGTTGATCTCAGTAGTTTGAGTGCCTGATAGTTCAATCTTAGCCTTTTCTGCAGCATCTCTAAGGCGCTGGATGGCCATCTTATCTTTAGAAAGATCGATGCCATGCTCTTTTTTGAACTCATCTAATATCCAGTGGATGATGACGTTATCAAAGTCGTCACCGCCTAAATGAGTGTCGCCGTTTGTTGCAAGTACTTCAAAGACTCCGTCGCCGATCTCTAAGATAGAGATATCAAATGTACCTCCGCCCAAGTCATAAACAGCAATCTTTCTATCTCCCTGCTTATCTAATCCGTAAGCAAGAGCTGCAGCGGTTGGCTCAGGAATGATCCTTTTTACATCCAAGCCGGCAATTCTACCTGCATCTTTTGTGGACTGTCTTTGCGAGTCGTTAAAGTAGGCAGGAACGGTGATTACTGCTTCCGTGATCTTTTCACCCAAATAGTGCTCTGCAGTCTCTTTCATTTTAATAAGGATCTGCGCAGCAGCCTCTTCCGGAGTGATAGTCTTGCCTTCTACTTCAAATGCAGCATCTCCGCTACTATTCGATACCACCTTGTAAGGAACTGTTTTAATTTCAGATCCTACTTCACTGTGCTTTCGGCCAATGAAGCGTTTGGTAGAAAAAAGAGTTCTCTCCGGGTTGGTAACAGCTTGGCGTTTTGCAGGAATACCCACTAGACGCTCATTTCCTTTGTAGGAAATTACCGATGGTGTAGTACGTGTGCCTTCTGCGTTGGCGATAACTGTAACAGTACCGCCTTCCATAATCGCTACGCAGGAGTTAGTAGTACCAAGGTCAATGCCTATAATTCTTTTCTTTTTGCTCATATTTTATTCTCCTCTTGATAAATTTTTTCTTCATCCTCTATGTCTGCTTCGCACTTTTTTGCGACTTGAACACGTGCAGCACGGATGGTGCGGACGGCGCTTTTATAGCCTTTACTAAACTCTTTTAAGATAGTGCCTTCCGCAAAGTTATTAGTTTCTACAGTCTC
>DATIJO010000181.1:0-4353 GCA_035478555.1 Chlamydiales bacterium | reverse complement strand
TTACGCAAACTTACAGTGGACGATCTACAACATCTGATAGGAGCTGCGACTAATCTCTTTTCTCAAAAAGAGGCGCGGGCCCATTTAAGTTCTTCTGTAGAGGGACATTTAGTTGAAGCCTCCTCCAAAACCAATGAAAGGTATATTGATGCTGTAGAAAAAGTAGATCTATATGCCAAAAGATGCGGAATAGGGCCCTACAACAAGAAAAGAAAGATTTCTTCTTATGAGCAGCATATTGCAGATAGAATATTACAGATTGCCCAAAAGACTGCGCTTTCTCCAAATGACCCTTACGAAACGAGACTTTCGAACATTCAGGCAGCAGCCAATATAGGCTGCGACACGATCAGCGTGACCCGTAATATCATGCGAAGCATATCAGCGATAGGGCCTGGACACCCCTACGTCGCATTTTTGAGTAATTGGGTCTTAAGTCTTTTAGGACTAGCAGCGGTTTTTTCGATCCGAAATGCCTATCATGATTATCATTCATCTAGTGAGATACAAGATAAAGAAGGGGTGAAAGAGAGCGCACAAAAATTGGTGGAAAATGCGCTTCTCATATCCGGAAGCACTGCGTGGGCTGCATCCAACATAATTGATAGTGTGGACCCATCTCTTTTTGCAGGAGTAGTTTTAGATCATGTAATCTCCACTGCATTTATTGGAGCGGGAGCAATTGGACTTGGAATAGCCGCTACCAATATTTACCGCTCTTTAGATTTTAGGTTGTCCATTCATTCCTTTATGGAAAACCCTCATCTTTCAGAAAAAGAGAAGGTCCAAGGTACTTTGCAATTTTTTAAAGACCAGATCTGGCTGACAGATAAAGAGATGGAAAGTATTAAAGATCTCTCCTCTTTAGAACAAAAGGCCAAAGAAAAGATCGCCCGTTTTAGAAGAAGGGCAGGGAACAAAAGCGTAAAAGAGATCATCAAAAGCCTCACTAGTATACTAGAGAGGCTGGAGGATCCAAAGCTTGAAAAAGAGGCGATCATTGAAGGAAAGAAACTAATCCAACTAGTGAAAAAAGAAAATCTCAAAAGAACGATCTTTTATGTTTTGACCTATCTTGCCTTTGCAATAGGTCTTATTGGTAGTATCATAATGGCCATGAGTACCTTTGGAGCTGTGCCATTTATCCTTGCGGCTATCTCCGGCTCTATCTGGCTCATGCTTGGTGTTTGGGGTGCCTACTCCTACTATAAAGGAAGATGGCGTCTTGATAGCGATCTTGCACCGCACAACATTGGCGTTGCCTTCACTACCCATTCTTAAAAATGGTTTTCTATCCTTCTATCTTTTATATCATTGATAGAAGATGGAAGAGCATTTACAAAACTTTTTAGCCTATTTGACCACAGAGAGGATTCTATCTCCGAATACCATTGAAGCGTATGGGAGGGACATAAAAGCTTTTTTTGTTTTTTTGAAAGAGAAAGGAGTAGGGTTAGAAGGGGTCGGAAAAGAGGAGATCTTTTCCTTTTTGCAAAGGCAAAAAGCTGCTAAGTATGCATCATCAAGCATTTGTAGAAGATTGATCGCTCTAAAGGTGTTCTTCCGCTTTTTGAAAAAGGAAGGCGTGACCTCTAAGGATATCTCTTCTTATTTTGAGACTCCTAGGCTATGGCAGCTGCTTCCTGAAGTAATGTCAACAGAAGAAGTAGAGACCCTTCTTCATGCAATTGATCCGGTCGATGAGATCTCTGCCCGCGATAGGGCCGTCCTGGAGCTTATTTATGCGACAGGGATGAGGGTTTCTGAGTGCTGCTCTTTAAAGAAAAAGGACCTATCTGAAAACTTTATTAAAGTGGAAGGGAAGGGTAGAAAAGAGCGGGTGGTCCCGGTTGGAACAATCGCCCTTGCCTCTCTGCAAACCTATTTTTCTTTTCGAAAAAATACCGATGATAACTCTCCTCTTTTTACTTCCAAGAGTGGAAAGCCAATTGACCGTGTGACAGTCTATCGTAGGCTTACCCACTATGCTAAAAAAGCAGGTATTTCAAAAACCATTTCACCTCATACTTTGCGCCACTCGTTTGCAACCCATCTTCTGGAAAATGGTGCTGATCTTCGTCTCATTCAAGAGATGCTAGGCCATGAAGATATTGCAACCACCGATCGGTATACCCACATCAATGATACACGCCTTCAAAAGGTCTTTCATTCATTGCATCCCAGACCTTAAATAAAGGCAAAAGTCAAAAGGCTAAAGGCAAAAGTATCGTGGCAGTAACTTCGTTACTGCGATTTATATAGTAGAAGCAATGAAATTGCTTCCTCGGCACTTTTGCCTTTAGCCTTTTGACTTTTGCCTTAATTTTTCTTGGAATGTCTGGAAGTAATAATAAATGACTGGTGTCAAAAAAAGAGTGAGCGCTTGAGAGACGATCAGGCCGCCGATGACGACGAGACCGAGCGGAATGCGGCTTTGCGCGCTTGCCCCGCCGATGCCTAGGGCAATGGGGACTGCGCCCATGAGAGCTGCGAAGGTGGTCATCATGATGGGTCGGAAACGGATGAGCGAGGCGTTGTAGATCGCATCGAAGGGGCTTTTCTTCTCTTCTTCAATTTGAGCATTAGCGAAGTCTACCATCATGATGCCGTTTTTCATGACGATTCCAAGGAGCATGATGAGTCCCACAAAAGAGAAGAGGGAGAGTGGTTCTCCAAAGAGAAAGAGCATGAGGAGTCCGCCTACGATTGCGGGTGGAAGTGCGCTCATAACAGTGAGAGGGTGGATAAAGCTTTCATAGAGGATGCCTAGGATGATGTAGATGGTAAAGAGCGTGATCAGAAAGAGAAATTTCAAATTAGAAAAAGAGCGTTTAAAGACGTCTGCTGCTCCGTGGACTGTACCTCTCACTTGAGGAGGAAGGATGGTTTTTGAGGCCTTGTCCAACTCTTGGATAGCAGTGCCAAGCGCTATGCCGTCCACATTAAAGGAGATGGTAGCAGCAGAAAGTCCGTTCACATGGTTTACAGTGAGGGGGCCAACGGTTTCTTTGACATGGACGATCTCTTTTAGAGGAACGAGGGCATTTTGACCATTTCGTATGTAGAGAGAGGAGATGACCGTTGGATCTTTATAAAACGAGGGAAGGGTCTCTACAATCACCTGGTACTGGTTGATCGGGGTATTGATAGTGGAGATTTTTCCATCCGAATAGGCATAGGTAAAGAGAGATTCGATCTGCTGGGCAGTAAGCTTAAGGTCGGAGGCACGGTCTCTATCAATGGTAAAGGAGACAATTGGCTGTTTGATCTGTAGATCGCTAGAGACCTGAGTAAAACCGGGAAGGGTTTTCATCTTATTTACCATCTTAGGAACAGCATCAAAGAGCGCCTTCTCATCGATACTCGTGATGGCATATTGATAGAGAGCTTTCATTCCAATTCCAACCTGAAGGTTGATCAAGGGAAGGGGAGAGAGATAGGTGTTGATACCGGGAATATGGAAGCTCTCTTGCAAAAGATCATCAATGATCGTATTGATGGCCCTTCTTTTATGGTAGGGTTTAAGACGGACAAAAAGAATGCCCTGGTTATCAGAAGATAGACCCGACATTGAACAGGCTGATACTACCGATTCCACATCAGGGGATTGATTGATAATAGAGGCAATATTGTTTTGAAGTTCTGCCATGTGGAAGGGGGAAATGCCGTTTCTTCCTTCGGTAAATCCTTGGATAAATCCCTCATCTTCATTTGGAATAAAATCTTTGGGGAGGACTGCAAGAAGAACAAGTGTCAAAACGATGCTTGCAGATCCAATAGCAAGAAGTGTTTTTCGGTGAGAGAGGCTCCACAAAAGGCCTCTTCTATAATATTCGATCATTCGTTCGTAAATAGCTTCTGACCATTTTTCAACTTTTCCTTTTCTGGAATCTTTTCCGTATGGTGGGATGAATTTGCTGGAAAGGAGCGGTGTTAAACTAAGCGAGATAAAGCCAGAAAATAGAACAGCAACAAAGATCGTAACCGCAAACTCACGGAACAGTCTACCGATAACCCCTCCTAAAAAGAGCATGGGGATAAATACCGATGCAAGGCATAGGGTCATAGAAAGAACCGTTGTGCTGATCTCTTTTGAGCCTTTAAGGCTTGCCTCTAAGGGAGGCTCTCCCAATTGGACATGGCGGACATTGTTTTCTAGTACAACGATAGCGTCGTCTATAAGGAAGCCAATAGATAGGGTAATCGCAAGAAGGGAGAGGATGTCGATGCTGAAATCAAGGAGGAACATGATCGTGAAAGTTCCAAAAATGGAAAGGGGGATTGCAAGAGCAGGGATAATGGTATTCATCGCTTTCCCGAGGGACAGATAGATGATTGCGACAACAAGTATGA
>DATIJO010000180.1:0-2180 GCA_035478555.1 Chlamydiales bacterium | reverse complement strand
GTATTAAAGGCAGAAAGAAGGCTTGCTCCTAAGAGAAAGATCAGAGGAAGATAGACGTTATGGAGAATATTAGTGATCAAGTAAGAGCTTCTCTTGTTTTAATGACTGCATACACCTGTTTTCTTTTTTTCGCATGATTTTCCTGTCCTTAGGATCAATATCATCATAGCCCATGAGATGTAGCAGGCCATGGACCAGATATAAAGTCACTTCCTCTAAGGGATCAATAAAGTGTTTTTTCGCGTATTCAATAGCAACCTCGGGACAAATGAATACTTCCCCAAGAATGGAATATTGAGGACCAATTTTAGGCCCATCAATAGGAAAGGAGATACAATCGGTAGGTGTAGGATCTTGAAAAAACTCTTCATGAAGAGAAGAGATGGTCTTAATGCCCACAAAATAAATGGAAACTTCATCACACTCTACCTTCTCCAATTCTAAAACTGCCTTTACGACCTTTTTAACGGAAGAGATTTTGATGGGAAGAAGTTTACACTTACAAAAAACTTTTATTTTCACTTACCGGCAGGGGTTTTAGGAAGGCCGGTGACTTTTTTATTAACACCGTCGACCCATTTCCCGATTTCGCGTAGTACTGCGATGCGTTCAAAACGTTTTAAAACATTACGTTTTTTTGCGCCTTTAGCGGATTTACCATAGCTTTGATGTCTAGACATTGAGGGGATCCTTCTTTCTTATTTAATTCTAGGGATAAATGCCGCTGTTTCGCTTGCGATAGCGTTAAAGTGTTCTTTATAACCTACTGGAAGAACATCTTTTTTAGGGCCTGTTTTTGTAGATGGGGCTTTATGCTTACGGGGGCTCAGTGCGCGCCTTTTTCCCTGCTTACTAATCCTTGTCATGGGCATTCTCCAAATTAATAGCGGTAAGTATAAAACATGTAAGTTATTTGATCAATATTATCTGTTCACTCCCTGAGAGTTGAAATATTTTTTTACCGCAGTAATGCAATTACTGCCTCGGCACTTCTGCGTTCTGACTTCTTACTTCACCTAGATTCTATCGGGTACTTCGCCGCTTTATAGGCCTGAAGCCTTTGCTGGGAGAGGAGATGTTTATTGGGGGAGGTGGCATCCTCAAGCTCATAGATGATCTTTGCTTCTGTCTCAAAAAGAAGGGGAGTTGGGCAGAGATTAAAAAGATATTTAGACCTATTGATATTTTTCTTTTGCATGGTGAGGACAACTAGGTCGGCAGTGGGGTTGTCTGAAATAGAGTGGGGTAGAAAGCTCTCTTCAGGATCTTTCCAGAGGAGCTCATCTAAAAATTTAAGCGCTGCTGGATCCTGGACTGAGAGAAGGAGATGCTCTTTTTTAGAAAAATGAAAATGGGCGATTTGAATAATTTTTTGGATTTTTGTCTTTACATCTTTGACAAGGAAAAAGATCACTCTAGGTGCTGGGGAATGCATCTTTTTTACTCGGTGGAATGATGAGACCGCAAGAAACAATGAATTTAATGGCCTGTTCATTGGTCATATCGACGGGGTGTACTTTATCCTCGGGAACTAGCATTAAAAGTCCTGAAATGGGGTGGGGAGCCGTAGGGATAATAACGGACTTGAGCTTTTCTTTGCTATTTTCCTGGCATACTTTGGGAACTTCGCCCGCTATAAAGCCTACCGCGTAGCTTTTTTCAGAAGTAAAGAAGGTGATCGCAGGTCCTTTAAATGCTTTTTTTGCTTTGGGAGAAAAAAGAGCAACAAAGATCTCCCTGGTTACTTTATAGATAGATTTCACAAAAGGGATTTTGGAAAAAATCTTATTGGTAATATCAATGATTGTGCGGAAAAAGAACCATCTTGCAACCACTCCTAAAAAAAAGATGAAAATGCACAAAACAATGAGGATCAATATCCTTGCGATGATTTTAGTAGCTTCTGGATTTAGGGTGAAATGGTGCTGCTCCTGGAATACTTTAATAATGTCGGTAGTAAATGCCATAAAGGGGTTGGTAAAGAAATCAATGATAAAAGCAAAGATGATAAAAGTTAGGGCAACCGGTAAGAGGATAGCAAGCCCGCCTAGGAATAGTTTTTTCATATAGTACTCTCACTTTCAGGAGTGATCACACCGCAAGAGACAATATATTTCACCGCATCTTCTGTTTTCATATCGAGATAGATCAGATCTTCCTTTTTGAACAGCATTAAAAAC
>DATIJO010000179.1:0-3382 GCA_035478555.1 Chlamydiales bacterium | reverse complement strand
AAGCTCTGTACTTTTTCAGGATCAAAGCTTGTAGGAAGAAGAGTCTTTTGAGGGAAGGAAGAGAGGTGCTCATCATGAAGGGGATCGATCTGGGCCATGAGAAAGTAGAATGGATCTTCCCTCGTTTGGAACTCGTAGTTTCGTTTGGCCATTTCGGTCATCTCTTCGTAGAGGTAGATGGGAATGCCCTTTGTTTTTAGCATTTTGATGGCTTGAAAGCAGCGTTCGATCACTTTATTTTTTTCTTGTACGCCTTTTGCAGTTAGCTCAAGTTGGATAGAGAATAGGATATTTTTCTTCCCAAAGCGGTCTACGCTTACGTCTAAGCTTTGGATGAGACCTTCTTTTTTCAATGTTTCGGTGAGGCTGTATTCGCTTCCTCTTCGAAGAGCATACGAGATCAGTTTTGCTGATTTTGTATCATCGGGTAGAAGCTCTCCCGGTATTTCCCATTCCAATGAGAGAAGCTGTATATCTCTTATGGGTTTGACATGAATGATATTACCTTTTTGCTGTGGGGAAAAAAGATTCTCTTCTATGGGGCGGTTCACGAGTTTTCGATTGGGAACAGAAGAGAAGAGTGTTGCAGTCTTTTCTTTTAGCTCATCTAATGGAAGAGAAGAGTAGACAACACCATACATGAGATTTGCGCTATAGTTATTCTCTACCCATTTTCTTAGGGTTTCAATGGGGATAATAGAGAGAGTGTCAGAGTTTCCTGTGGAAAAATTGCGGTTAGGGTGTTTGGGGTTTCCCATTTCCTTAAAGATCATGTACTTTCGCCACATGTCGTTTTCTTTATTTTTTGCGTGCTCTTGGTCGACATTATGGAGTTCACGTTTGATGCTGTCGGGATTTAAGAGAGGGTCGATGAAGAAGTGGGCAAAGCGGTCTAAAACAGCTTCAAAGCTCTCGTGATTTGAGGTAAAAACATAGGCGGTGTGATCAGGAGCGGTATAAGCGTTGGTCTTGCCTCCTCGGTCCGCGACATAGGACATAAAATCATTTTCACCGGGATATGCCTTTGTTCCCATAAAGAGAAGATGTTCGACCAAGTGGGCCATGCCTGGATATTCAGTAGGATCGCTCCAGGAACCTCTTGCTACAGTGATTGCGGCACCGGAGCTGTCAGCTTCAGGGTCAGAGATAAGATAGAGGGAAAGGCCGTTTGGAAGCAGTACTTTGGCGGTCTTTCTGCAAGAAAGACTAGGAGTTTGGATCTTAAGCTCGCAAGTGTCCGGGATCTCAACATACAGGCTGTTTGAAAAGAGAGGTGAGAACATAAGAAGACAAAGACTTAAGATATTAATTGTTCGTACATTTTTTTTACTTGATTGCATATGAATTCTGCTCTTTTTTTACGTAAAGTGATTTTATCTGATCCTTCGGATCCGGGAAAGTGCAGCATATCGACCTCAGGACCAAAGGCCATACGGACACCAGTAAATGTCACATTTCTTTTTTCGCCCAATTCTTTTTGCACTGTGTCAGGGGGAGGCAAGATATCGTAAGTATCTAAAGCAAGGGGATAGAAGTGGGTTTTTCTTTTGGCCTTTTTTGCCATGAGATAGAACATCTCGATGCTTTGGGGATCAAAGGGGGCGACTTCCACTTGGCCGTGTTTATTTTTCCTATCTCTTCCTCCGCTAGGCGCAACATAAATTGCTTTGCCGCCTTCCGATAAAAGTTCGCTCATAAGCGTCATCGTGCGTTTATTGTGGAGCTGTTTTTTTTCTTTGAGTTCCGGAGGATGATCGATATATCTTTTGGAGTAGATGCAGAGAAGGTCTCTTCCTAAACTAAAAGGTACAGCTGCAGGGTCAGTGACCACTCTTTCTCCAGCCACGTGGATGATATTTGCTCCTAATTCGGGATAGGAGTCTTGCAAAAGATAATCGATGACAAGAGGGTCAAGTTCACTCTGATGGTTGGCGAGAAAGATCACGTTTTCTTTGGCAGAAATGGCTTTCATGATCTCTTTAGCAAACTTCATTCCTTCTACTTTGGATTTGCTTTTATCAATCAGAGGACGAGCAAAGTTGAGGCCAAAGGCGTAGTAGTCGAAGGGTTTTCTAACTTTTTGATGATAGGGAGGAAAAACATATGGCTTATTGATCTGCTTCATGATCAGTTCCCCGAGCGTACGGAAGATCTGGGTAACCTCCTCTTCAGAAACAGTATGGGAGACTGCCTTTTTGTATTCCGAAAAAAAGCCTTGAAGGATCAGGTAGTGCTTTTCAGGAAGCAGTCCTTTAGGAAGGAATTCTTCTTTAGACTTCAAGTTTTTCATCGTTAGTGGTGGAGTAAAATTCAAAATCGTTGAGATGAAGTGTATCTCTTGTTTGAAACTCTAAATGGGCATTGGCCTTATTAGCGAGTTTCACCAGGAAATTTTTATCAGAGCTTTCCAGATAACGGTCTAGTTCCGGATGGGTGACTAGGCGAAGGGCAAATTGATTTTGACAGTTGATGATCTTCTTCAAGGCCCTCTCAATTTCAATGGAAACGCTTTCATGGTTTTTCACAAGCCCGCTTCCATGACAGTAAGGGCAGCTAGTAAATAGAGTCTGCGCCAAAGATTCACGGCTTCTTTGCCTAGTCATTTCTACTAGGCCAAACTCGCTCATCCCTAAGATGGTGCATTTGGCAGAATCTTCTTTCATGCACTCTTTTAATTTTTCTAGCACCCGTCTTTGGTTCTTTCTAAGGCGCATGTCAATAAAGTCACAAATGACAAGGCCTCCGATATTTCTTAAACGAAGCTGTCTTGCGATCTCTTCCGCAGCTTCTAGATTAATGCGTACCAGGCTCTCTTCCACATCACCTTTGACGTTTTGGCTGCTTCTTCCGGAGTTAACGTCGATCGTATACATGGCCTCTGTACGGTCAAAGTAGAGATATCCACCGCAGGAGAGCCAGATCTTACGCTTAATGGAACGGTCGATCTCACGCTCTACGTTAAACCTTTCAAACATGGGCAGTTTGTCGCGGTAGAACTCGATTTTTAGAGGATGTTCTGCAGAGTACTTATGATAGATCTTTTTACAATGTTGATAGACGTTGTAGTCGTCGATCAAAAGCCTGTCATATTTTTTGTCTACGGCATTAACAACTGCGCGTTTAATGAGATCGGATTCTTCATACAGGCAAGTAGGACCTGTCGCCTTATGGAAGCCATCCACGATCATCTCCCAATTACGGAGAAGGTCGGTCGCTTCTTCGATCAGCATATCGGTAGTAGCTTCGGCGCTTGCAGTTCGGCAGATGAGGCCCATATCGACAGGCATTTCAAAGGCGCGGATCAATTTTTTCAGGCGGTCTCTGGAACCTTTGTCTTCGATCTTCCGAGACACTCCTCGATGAGGGTTATTGGGAAGAAGGA
>DATIJO010000178.1:0-16215 GCA_035478555.1 Chlamydiales bacterium | reverse complement strand
GAAATATTGGAGGTAAGCCTTGCCCCTTTTGTGCCGATCGGTTCTTTGACAACTTGGACAAGGACAGGCTGGTCGATTTTGAGAAGCTGATCGATATCTTTGGCGGATTTTTTTCTCTGATCTACAGTGGAGATGTCATATTCTAAGTCAAAGTCCATATCAAACATCTCTTCAAACTTTTTCGTGTTTTCCAAAATGTCGCTGATATGGATGAATCCATTTTCCCCCTCATTGATGTCGATGAAGGCGGATTGGATGTTGTGTAGGATATTGGTCACTCGTCCGCGGTAGACATTACCCGTGATTTGACGAGATTTTTTACGTTCTATCGTAAGATCATATAATTGTCCGAATCGTAAAAGAGCGCAGCGCGTCTCTTTTGATTCCACATTCAAAAGAATTTCTTGCATGAGTGATTACCCAGGGTATTAAAGGATAATGATAGGGCAAGATAAGATCTTTTACTACTAAAACTTCTTGGTAGAATGGGTAATTTTACCACTCGCTCACAGAGTACGCTAGAGGGCTTGAGAGATCACAGAGAAGATAAATTTAATCCTTCTCTCCTACTCTGTGTCCTCTGTGTTCTCTAGCGAGTTATACGAGCGGGTGGTTATTAATACTTTTATTACAGAGAAGAAGAAAGGGAGGAGAGAAAATTTTCTTTTACTAAGCGAAAAGCCCCTTTGATCCCGTTCATTATGGCCCTAGGAGTAGAGTAGCCGTGGCATTTGACCACGATGCCGTTTACGCCTGCAAGCAGGGCCCCTGGATACTCCGCATAGTGGAGATGCCTTTGCAGGTCGTCCAAATGCCTCTCTAAAGCTGTAAACTCTTTTTCAGAAATATTATCGCGGAGGCGATCGATAATAAGGCTTACAATCCCTTCGGCAGTTTTTAGGAAAATATTTCCTGTAAAGCCGTCGGTAATGAGGACATCAGCCTCGCCTTTAAACGCCTCTTTGGCCTCGATATTTCCCAAGAATAGGAACTTCTTTGGCTTCATTTTTTGAAGTGTTTGATATGCAAGACGGTGCTCTGATGTTCCTTTGAGAGCTTCAGACCCAATGTTCAGAAGGCCAACTTTTGGATTTTCAATTCCTCTTGTCTTTTGGAAGGCAATGCCCATTTGGGCAAATTGCACAAAGTTTTCCGCTTTGCAGGAAACATTTGCTCCAAGGTCTAATACTGCGACCGGTTTTGTTCTGGTAGGAACAAGGGCAAGAAGAGCGGGCCTTTTAATTCCGGGAAGCATCCGGAGGTACATTTTGGAAGCTGCGATAAGCGCTCCCGTGTTGCCAGCGGATACGAAACCTTCAATTTTTCCCTCTTTTAATAATTTAAATCCTAAGCTGAGAGAGGAATTTTTTTTTCTTCTAAGTGCGTGAAGAGGATGCTCATCCATAAGGATGGCATCTTCTGCCTCTTCAAAAAAAAGACGTTTTTTTAGGGAAGAAAATCTCTCAATGAGGATTTCAAATTCCTTCTGGACGGGAGAAGTTCCTATCAGCAAAAAATTACAACGGGTGAGCTCTTTTAACGCCAAATCAAAGATGGCATGTAAAAGAAGATGAGGAGCATTGTCGCTCCCCATAAGATCGATACCAATAATATTCTTATTTTTAGCTTTCTGCACTCGCATGGACGGCACGGTTTTTATATTGGCCGCAGGAGGGACACATCCTATGGGATTGTCTTGGTTTTCCACAGTTGGGACAACCGGTAAGGTTTTTTGGTTTTTTTGCCATATGAGAACGTCTTGAATTCTTTCTTGCATTTGACGTTCGGTTTCTTGGTACTGCCATTGGTATTATCTCCTAAGAATCTAAAATTATTCCTTATCTAAATCAGAAAAAGGGAAATGTGTAGAAGAAGTATCCTCGGAATCATCCTTTTTCTTCAAATAGACTTTTATATTTTCCCTTTCGGGGCATAGTCCCTCTCTGCACTCCACGTAAAGTGGCAGCTCAAGAAGGAGGGCCTCTCTAAGAGCTTCGCTAAAATCAAATAGGGGTGAACCAAGCTCAGATAGAGGAAGGCTATAATAAAAATTTTCTACTCTAATTGGCATGGGGGTCATTTTATTACAAATAGTACAGGGCATATAACCCTTTGCCCTCGCTTGTAAACGTAGGACAAAGTGGTCATCTGCAAGGCTTGCATCGCCTTTAACGTGTACCTTTGGATCAAACTTTAGCTCCTCTTCATCGATGTCTAAGAAGCAAGAGTCCACGTCTTCTTCAATATGAAGAGTTTTTCCATCCTTTAAGCGGTCGATATTAATGTGAAAAGGGCTATCCATAAAGGATAGTTTAGAGGAAATTGCTTTTATTAGCTATCTAGGATTTCCAGAATTGCTGAAGCTGCCTTCTCAGCAGGGTCGTTCTCTGTAAGAAGTTTTTTTATTTTTTCACACTCTTGGAGGATAGTATTGGGGCTTAAGAGTTTTTTTGATTCGGCAACGAGGTTAGCTAGTGTGAGGTTTGTGCCAAAAAGTTCAGGAAAGACCCTTTTTTGGGCCAAGATGTTGACGATGCAATAGTGGGGGAGATTTATCTTTAAGATCTTTTGAGCAAGGAACTGATCCCATCTTTTGATCGCAAATGTAACAACAGTTGGAACCATTCGAAGGGCTAGCTCTAAAGTAACGGTGCCTGAGGTCGCAATTGCGAAAGAGGCTCTCTCCATCAAATCGTAGCTATTTTCTTGAATAGGAAATAATGGGGTATTGATACTCTCTATCAGAGCTTTCATATTATTGTTTGCACAAGAGATCTCAAAGTGGAGATCGGGGTAGAATTGCTCTAGCTCTTTTGCAGCTTGGATTTGAATGGGCAGATTTCTTTGGATCTCTTTTTGTCTGCTTCCCGGGAATATTCCTATTAGATTTCTTTCTTTGCTAACTCTTGGCTGAAGCAGTTTAGTGATCGGATTTCCCACATATTTTACAGTAAGATCGGTGTGGGAAAAACAGGCCGGTTCAAAAGGAAAGAGGGCAAGAAGAAGATCGAGATTTTCAGCCATTGGTTTGATTCTACTCTTTCGCCATGCCCAAACGCTGGGACATATGTAGTGGATCAGTTTTCCTTTATAGCCTTTTTTTCTTAGTGATTTTTCTAAAAAGATATGAAACTCAGCATAATCGATAAAAACACAGGCTTTTGGATTTAGTTTTAAGATCTGGTTTCGGATCTTGAAGAATTGAGCCATGATCCTGGGAAGATGAAGAAGCACGTCGAAGAATCCCATGACGGAGAGGTCTTCCATCTTGCCGAAGCTCTGGCTTTGTAGCTCTCGCATGCGAGGCCCAAAAACTCCTTCCATGCGGATCTCAGGTTTTAGCTTCTGCAACGCTAGCATCAGCTCTTTGCCATGAAGATCTCCGCTTGGTTCACCTACTGAGATAAAGAGATCAGGAGACATGAAGTGACTCAATTATCCAATCAGCTCCTGCCTTGAAAGTTTCAGGAGGAGTGCCGTGGCCTTGATGGCCAATAGAGGGGGTAAGGATCAGTTCAATGGGCGCTGTTCGGATCTTCTTTTCAAAGGCAAGGTCTACTAGTTTTTCTACCAATTCAAATGAGGCCTTTGTGCCTACTCTGATATCACGATTGCCAATGTAGATACGGATATTATGGGCACAGAGCTTGTCTGCCACTGTATCTAAATGATAGTTTGCCACTAGGGGATGGTCTTTTAGACTATGAAACTCCTTTACTCGGTTCAGCTCTAACAACGGAGCAAAGCAGAGAATATGTTTAAATGCGGGGATTCTTGCAGCAAGATGGGCAGCCATGAATCCACCTCGTGAGAGGCCTGCAACTGCGACTTTGTCTTCTTCTATAATATTTTGGGAGACCAGATAGCGAAAGGACTCCTCTACTTTATCGAAGAATGGTGAAAAAGGATCTTTTCCCTCGCGGATATCTCTTGCCCAAAGGTCTAACGCTTGCGAGGGTGGTATGCCTTCTTCATGGCCTGGAAGGGTCAGAGAAAATACACGGATTTGATAATCCGCTAAAAATTGAACAAACTGATTATAGGGATCGGTGTCCAAACTATCTTCGCCAGATAAAGCAAAGTAGAAAACGGAAGGCAAAGGGCCATGGGCAAAGGATGGTCCGGTATGAAATAGGGTAATTTCCGGTGAGAGGACAAGAGCGCTAGATAGGATCTTTTTGGACATGACGTCTTCGCCGCCTTCTTCTAGGAGGATGATGAGGTCTGATCTCTTTTCCTGCCGCCTGTTGCCATAGGCTGTAGGTCTCTAAAAGAGATGGTTCAAGGTCCGCTCGCAGTTTTAAAAAACGAAGCGCTAAATGAAAGAAGGGATCTTTAGGCGGGCGCATTCTTTTCTTCAATCTCTCTTGGAGCGGAGTAAACCTGAACTGAGAAGTTAATAAGGAGACCATTCCTCCACGCATACGTCTTGGTAGATGGAAAAAGGGCCTGAACACTGCATCAATACAATCCGTTGCTTCTTGAGAGACCAATCCTAGGTGGAAAGTTTTAGGATCTTCTACTTTTTTGCTCACATTATGAACTAGCATCGGATAGAGAAGACAGGACAAAAGTAGTGGACGGTCAAAGGTCTCTTCTTTCTTCTTAATCTCCTGGTCCACTAGCTGTAAATAGGAGTAGATCTCCTTTGGGTGCCGAGTGAGAAAAGAGGAGAGATGGGGCATTAAGAGATCTAATAGCCCATATTCAAATAAGAATTGAAAAAAGGGCTGAGAGGCTCCGGATTCAAGCATGCGGAGAAGCTCTTCTAAAATCCTCGCATGGGAGCTTTTGATAATGTCTTCTTTGCACTTCATGAGAGCATCGGTCGATGCCGGATCGATAGAGAAGCCAAAACGAGCATGGAATTTGAGTAGCCTGATCATGCGGACAGGGTCCTGTCTGAATCTTGTTTCAGGCTGGCCGATCGTGCGAAGGATCTTTTTTTGTAGGTCAGGATACCCGCCTACGTAATCAAGCACGGTCTGAGTTTCAGGATCATAACAGAGGCCGTTGATCGTAAAGTCTCTTCTGAGTACATCCTCTTCAGCAGTTCCCCAGTCATTGTCCCGAACAATTAATACTGAATTCTCAATATCTCCTGATCGGAAAGTTGATACCTCGATCACTTTCTTGCCAAAGCGGACATGGGCAAGGCGAAACCTTTTTCCGATCAAGATCGCGTTTCTAAAAACCGCCTTGATCTCCTCAGGCTTTGCGGAAGTTGCGATGTCGTAGTCTTTAGGCTTGGTGCCAAGTAGTAGGTCTCTGACGCTGCCCCCAACTAGATAAGCCTCATAGCCTGCCTCTCTTAGTTTATGGATCACATAAAAAGCGTGCTGGTCGATCTTATCCGCAGAAAGGGAATGGTCTTCTAAAGAATAAATTTTAGGTTGCAAATGGGGTACTTATTAAGTTAGTCGAAACGTCAATATATAGAGCATTTTAGGAAAAGTCAAGGAGGTATATCGAGATCGATATCGAACTTCTATAAGGAGATATTTTATAGTATTATTTTACTCAACATTAAGGATATAATGTTTTTACAAAAAAATAATTAAGGATTATTTATGTCTAGCTTAACAGTTATTACAAGTCTTCCAAAGGATATCTATGCCCAAGATACTTTAGCTGAGGCTATGAGAAATCCTCTGAAAGAATTAATAGCGAGAGTTGATTTAGACAATGAAACGATACAAAGTTTTTTTACTCAAATCCATTTCTCCGGTTATCAAAAAACTCACATTCCCAATCGTTTCGATAAAAGGAATGGAGAATATTCATGTAAGTTTAGACCGAAAATTGTGAAAGTGGAGTGGCTAGATGCAATTGAAAATTCTCTTAAACTTTGTTGGGAGAGCATGGTCAGCAATTATCCCAAAAGAAATTTAGTTATTCTTGAAGGGGATATTGATGTTACTGTTTACACGATAATGGAAAAGGTAAGCGGTGCACTTCTAACACACACATTCCAAAAGAAATTTTACATTGAACAATTAGAATACCCACTAGACCTCTCTGACCTTCCTTCTTATCAGTTAAAGCGGGTCCAAAGTGAACTCGATCTTTTGGTGGGCAAAGTAATGCAGTTAAAGAGGGAATTCGAAGATGTTGATGGTCTTTTGGATTTCTATCAAAAGACTGCGAATAAACTGAAGGCACACTCCCTTCTCGTGTAATCTATAGCTCTAACCCTATCCTCTTTTTCCCTTTTCGAGTCTTTGAGGATTTTTTTGCTTTTAGGGATTTGGGCACGTTATGGACATTTCTGACTTCAGGTGGATTTCCTGCTTTTTTAGTCATTCCTTCTAGACCTTGGTACTTTTGGCTGATGTTGGACATGCGTCTTGCAGCTTTGGCATCATAGGGCGTCCATTCCGGTTTTGCCGGCTCTGAAGGAAGATTATGGAGTGCCGTCTTTTTCATAGGAGGGGACGAAGTGTACTCTTCGCCTCTTTTCTCTTGAGGAGTTTTTTTCTCTTTGAACGCTCTTTTCATGGTTTCACCCTATTTGCTGAGATATATAAATATCTGATATTAAAAGCAATTTTCTTGCGTGTTTATTCTCTTTTTATTATTTCAGGTATAAGGACAGGTCCATCATGAGAAGTCATCAAAGATTGGTTGTTTTTACAGGTGCTATTGCGTTATCGCTATTTCTTTTTATTAGCTATTTAAAATTGGACCACGCTGCGGGTCCAGTGAGATTTGTGGGATTAAGCCACCCTACTTGGGGGGATAAAACCGCGCCGATTCAGATGGTGCTGTTTGAAGATTTGAAATGCAAAGGCTGTAAGCAGTTTAATGAGGAATTTCTTCCAAAAATATTTGAGAAATATGTGTCTACAAAGCTGGCATCGCTTACCTTTGTTCCGATAGCTTTTTTAGAAAGGGGAGATGCATTAGGCAACGCTTTTCTATCTGTCCATTCAAAGTTTGGGGATCTTGCTCTATCCTATTTGCAGAAGATTGAATCACATTCTGGGGATGGAGTAGCGGACTGGGACTCAGATGAACAGCTCCTAAACTATGCGAAAGAGCTTCCTGGTGTTGACGTGGACTACCTTAAAGCCTGCATCGAATCAGAAAAATTTCTTCCGGAGCTAGAAAAAAATTATCAAATCGCTGAGCAGGTCATGGGAAGAAGGGTGTCTACTCCCGCTCTATACATTAATGGTTTTAGAGTCACTACCTCTGATTGGTTTGAACTTGAAGATCACATAGAAAAAATCTTACATGAGGAAGTCAATGTTTCTCCATAGATATTCTCTTTATTTTGCCTGGGTACTTGCACTGATTGGAACTCTTGGCAGCCTCTACTTCGGCGAGATCATGAACTGGCCAATTTGCACTCTTTGCTGGTTTCAAAGGATCTTTCTCTTTCCTCTTGTCTGGATCTTAGGGGTGGCAGCGTTTGTGCATGACCATCGCGTTCGGATCTATGCTGCACCACTTGCTTTTATTGGTATCTTATTTACCCTTCCACAGGTCCTGCAGTCGCTCTTTCCAATGATGTTTGCAACCCCTCTCTGCGGAGTGAACACTCTGTGCGGCGAAAGCCAGCTAGCGTTTGGGGTGATTTCTTTATCTTGGCTGAGCTTTATCATTTTTGTGCTCATTTTTATCTTCCTATTACTTGCCGGAAGACAAGAGATGAGAAAAAAATCACGCCGAAGATAAGAGAATTAGCAGAGATAACAGGATAAAAGATTCCCATCATTATATCATTATTATCCTTCCTATCGTTGATTGGATAACTAATAAGCTTTCTAGTATCGCAATCAACGATAGGAAGGATAATAAGGATACGAATGATGGGATTTTTCTTTATTTCGGATTGTTAAATTCCAGGAATTTATCTTTCCAATAGTAGTTGTCTAGCAGGCCATCTCTATTTCTGCCTGTGATCATGAAAGCGGCATAGAGAGCTTCGATCGAGGCAAGGCCAGTTTCAGGATCGGGACAATCGGTCTGTTTCCTAGGGTAGGCAGTTTTGAAAGAGGGGAGGCTCCTGGCCTGCATCTGGGGGAGCTTCCGTACCATTACCTCTGCGTAGCGCCAAGTAGCATCGACAAGGAATAGCCCAAAATGCGAATCTTCCTTTGTAAGAGGAGGAGCATCTTGCGTTAAAAGGATATAATTGTTTAAAGGGGGAAGAGAATCATAAGGGTAGGAAATGAATAGAAAATCGTCTCTTTTTTCAAGTCCGGTAAGACTGCATTTTTTAAGATTTTCCTTTCTATGGCGAAGGATAATTGATGGGGGGTGCATTTTGAAACCTATAGCGCTAATTTTAGCTCTTTTTGCTGTTTTTCAGAGAGGATATTCTCTCGAGTGGAATGAAAGTTATCCGGATGCCTTTACAGAGGCGAAAAAGGAAAAGAAGGTCCTCCTTATGTGCTTTATGGGAAGCGACTGGTGCCCCTGGTGCAAAAAATTAGATTCGGAAGTTTTTGAGGATCCAAGGTTTGCAGCGGAAGTAGGAGATGATTTTGTCTTCTTGTTGGTTGATTTCCCACAGGATAAGGAACTTCCAGAAGCTATCCATCTTCAAAATGAACAGCTTTTATCCACCTATCAGGTGATCGGCTACCCCATGGTCATCTTGGTCCATCCCGAAAAAGGCGAAATAGCAAGGCTTGGCTATCTTCCTATCGGGGGAAAAAACTACGCTGAAAAACTAAAGAAGTACGCTAATTATTAATTTTATCCCAAGCTACCACCTGGTAATGGGTATTTGGGATTTCAAAGAGAAACCTAGAAGGAGTGGTGGCGATAGGCTTTCCCAGTTTCGGTCTGGATCTTGCCATACTTAAGGTAAGCTTTTTTTTAGCTCTGGTCATAGCAACATAAAGAAGCCTTCTCTCCTCCTCAATACCAGTTTCCATGATCCCTTTTTCGTGTGGAACGATATGGTCCTCAAGTCCAATTAAAAAAACCGTGTCAAATTCAAGCCCTTTCGCGCTATGGAAGGTCATCAGCTGCACTTTTCCTGCGTGATGAGAGGAGGAAAAACTCGGCTTATTCGCGCCTAGGAGAGATTTTGAAGCAAAGTCCTGAAGAGATACCTCTTCTTTTTTTCCATCAGCTATTAATTCATCCTCATATTTTGCGATGCTATTTACAAACTCATTGACGTTTTCCCATTTAAAGGCCTGCATTTTATCGGTTTTTGCCTCATCTTTTATTGCCTTTTGATAGTCGATCTCTTGCAAAAACCATAGAAGAGCTTGATGAAGAGGCTGGGATTGAAAACGGCTTTGAGCAGTAGTGACCAGCTTTACAAATTCTTTGATGGAGGCAATTGCCTTAGAAGGAAGAGGAAGATTTTTAGATTCAATCGTATTTAATAGCTCCCAAAGAGAGAGATTGTTTTTTCGATTATAAGCTGTTAGTTCATCCAATGTTTTATCGGATATGCCTCTTCTCGGAACATTGATGATGCGAAGCATTGCTTCTTGGTCCAATGGGTTGGCTATCGTCCTCAAATAGGCAGAGAGGTCTTTAATCTCGCTTCGTTCGGTAAATTCTAGGCCGCCGTAGATCTCATAGGGTATTCCTCTTCTCCAAGCCCCGTCATAAAAAAAGCTCTTTTCCATTAGGGCAAGTTCGATATTTCTAGAGAGGGCATTGGAGCGGTAAAGGACAGCGATCTCATTCAAAGGAATATTCTTTTCCTGATGGTAGAATAAGATCCTATCGACTACTGCTTGTGCTTCATCTACTTCTGATGGCGCGTTAAACACATCCAAAAGTTCGCCTCTAGCTTTACTGCTCCAGAGGCTTTTTTTGTGACGGTTCTCATTTTTTCCTATCACCTGGTTTGCTGCTTCTAGAATGAGGGGGGTGGATCTATAATTCTGCTGCAGTTTTATGATCTTATCTGCTGCAAAAGAGAGAATGTTTTTTACCTCAGACCCTCGCCAGCCATAGATCGATTGATCATCATCACCTACAACGCAGAGGTTTCGATATTTGGAGGATAGAAGCTCTGCTAGTTTGAACTGGGCAGGATTCGTGTCCTGGTACTCATCGATCAAAAAATAGCGGAAACGCTCTTGGTATTTTTCGAGCACTTCAGGATATCCCTGAAATAATTCTAAAGTAAGGGTGATGAGACTATCAAAGTCTACTGCATTGTAGGCCCTCATCGAGTTTTGCATACGCTGAAAAAGATCAGAGGAGAAGGTATCGTGCCACTTGTTGTCAGACTTGGCAGTGATCTTTTCTCCTTTGGACTTTGCTGCGTTGATGGCAGCTATTGTAGTGGATAAGCTAGGAAGCTCACCCTCAATTTTTAAGAGGTCCCTTGCGATCTCTTGGGTAAGCCTTGAGACATCTTTTTCATCATAGAGACTGAAATCTTTCGTATACCCCAACCTGTGGATCTCTTTTCGAAGCACCTGCATGCAGAAGCTATGAAAGGTGCAAAGGGTAACATGCTTGGCCTCTTTTCCTAGGATCCCGGCTAAACGGCTACGCATCTCTTCCGCAGCCTTATTGGTAAAGGTAAGTCCCAAAATGGCCTTAGGATTTACTCCTTTGGATGCGATTAGATGGGCAATACGGTGGATAATGACCTTGGTCTTACCAGTACCTGCTCCCGCAAGTACCAGTAACCGGCCTTCGGTAGTGGATACAGCTTCTCTTTGTTCAGGATTTAACGAGTCCATAAAGCTCTAATAGGATGTCCTGCATCTTAGCGCTTTTTGCCTTTTGGCGGGGTATAATATGGAGTAGAAGAGGGGTTTTCAGATCAGGAGATAGATGCCTAAAAGCTTCTCTTGCCATCCTTTTAAAACGATTGCGCTCTACTGCATTGCCATACTTTCGGGAGGCAGTAATGCCAAGTTTTGAATAGGTGGAAGATCGCTTGAGATTTAGACAAAGATAGGAGCCTGCATGTCTTTCTGCATTTTTAAAGAGCTGAAATTCATGGCTTTTCTTTATTCTCATGTCCTGAGTAAAAGAATTTTTTTTAGGCTCCATTAGACTTTATACTACAGTAAGATTCTTTCTTTTTCTTCTTCTACGGTTAGAGATGATCTTACGTCCGGGGGCCGTCTTCATTCTCTTACGGAAGCCGTGGACTTTTGCTCTTTTTCTTTTGCTGGGTTGGTATGTTCGCTTCATAATTCACGCCTATTTTTCGTTTAGGGGAAGGATAGCATAGCTTTTTGAAAATGGAAAGAAAGAAATTTTGGTGGAAAATTATAGACTTTATGGTCTAAACTAGCGCTTTACACTTTTTAAGGAATACTATGAGAGTAAGAGCTTCTGTTAAAGCCGATCCCTCTAAAGGCGACAAGATCGTACGCCGAAGAGGTAGGGTATATGTGATCAATAAGATTGACCCCAACCGCAAGCAACGCCAAAAAGGCCCTGCGAAGAAATAAATATTTTATTAAGGAATTTTAATGGCAACCAAGTCAGCAAAAGCAAAACAAAAACGTAGAGAGAATCTCGTTCGTTTGAAATGGGATAAGCGCAAAGAATTAAAAGAAATTATTCTTAAGCCCACTACATCTGAAGCAGATAGACAAGATGCTGTGATTGCACTCAATAAGCTTCCCCGTAACTCCTCTAAAGTCCGCCTCCGCAACCGTTGTTCTCTGACTGGCAGGGCAAGAGGATACCTTCGTAAGTTCAAACTTTCCCGTCTCTGCTTCCGCGAGATGGCCAATGCCGGCATGATCCCAGGCGTTGTAAAAGCAAGCTGGTAAACTCAGATTGGGGCTCGTGCTCGAGCCCTAATTATCAAAATTAGCAATATCTTTAATCTGTTTCCAATTGTCCATTTCTTCATTCCATACAAACGAAGAATTGGTGAGATTGCCTTCATAAAATTCTTTTTTCAGAGCAAGGAAACTAAGCGGGCCGCATTGTTTGCGGTCTTTATCTAGGAAATACCAAAATCTATCTTGGCCAATACATTTTATAGGTTCTGGAATAGCTACAGGGGCGGCTTCTTCCACTACAGGCTCTTTGGGGGCTTTGGTTCTGTTTAGGATTAAAAAGATAATTATTCCTATGAGGCCAAATAAAAAACCTACCGAGAACCATAGATAGGGATTTTTACCCTTTCGATGGGCGAGGTAGGCGTTAAATGCGCCCATAAGTATTGCTATTCCGATAGTTGTGAAAGGATGCATAGGTTTTTTTTGAAGTTCGTAGCTTTAATTTTATAAAATCCTTGTAATTTCAGCAAGGAGAGCTATCATTTAATCCCCAGGGAAGTTATAATTTCTCATATATACCACATGGTGTTTTCATGTACGATAAATTGAAACAGATGGATGCAAAAGAACTTGATCTGCCTGAAACGGTATTCATTCGGGATATCGAAAGTAAGGTCTTTCAAGCGATCGTCCTTAAGTGCCTTTCTAAAATAGAAGGGGTAGGGCTTATGGAGCATAATCTTTTTGATAGCCTGCTCGGAAGAGAGTTAGAGAGAATTAAAGGAATTCATATTGAGCAGGACCAGAAGAGACATTCAGTCAATATCCGGGTTGAGATCAATATTGCTTACGGCATCTCTATTCCTGAGAAGGCAGAAGAGGTCCAAAATAAGATTGCCCACGAGGTAAGCGTTTGGACAGGTCTTCATGTATCTTGCGTGCATGTGGTGTTTAAAAATCTTCTTTCTCCTCAGTCCGAAATGGAGCAAAGAGAAAAAGCTGGGATGATCTCCCAATTTGCAGATAAGATGGCTAAGTCGTCCTCGGATGAATACGGAGAAGCTTTCTAGCAAATATCAATGCAGACCAACCTTTTCATCTCTGCGATTCATTTTCTCATTGTCCTTTTCTTTCTCACCCTCGGCTGTTTTTGCATAGCTGTAAGCTACTCTGAGGGTGTGCAGTTACATTTAATGCAGATCCTATCGTCCTATCCCAAGCTCTTCCTCTCCCTTGGAGGAGGGATGTTAGGGGTAGCGCTATTTCTATTTATCGCTTTCTATCTGCTTTACCGAAAAAGGGTCTTAAGATTTTGGATGACGCCTCATGTGGCAAGCGTAAGATCAGGGCTTATGGTGGATGCCATAGGGAAGCACTTAAAAATGACTTTTCCTTTCTATGCTATTACACCCCAGATCGTTCTGCATCCAAAAAATATGGAGATCATCCTCTCTATCTCGCCCTTTGAAAAAGCAAAGGAAGATGGCTTTCTAAAAAAAGCTGAAAGCGAGATCGCAAAAACTCTTCATGAAAGTTTCGGATATAACGAGAAAGTGATCATCACTCTTTCTTCTTAAAGAATGCTCTGATCCTCTCAAGATCTTTAGACGTGATGCCCTGAACCTTTAGAATCTCATCATCGGATGCATCTTTTATTGCCTTCACACTGCCAAAATGCTGTAAAAGCCTTTTTCTTTTGATAGGGCCTATTCCTTTGATCTCATCCAAAGCAGTTTTGATGAGCTCTTTAGTTCTTTTTTTCTTTTGGAATTGAATCGCTACCCGATGTGCCTCATCTCGAATTTTTTGCAGTAAGAAGAGAAGAGGGGACTTAGATGGGATAGAGATAGCTTCTTTTTGATTGGGAAGAAAAATCCTTTCTTGCGTGAGGCCTTTGGTATGAAGGCTGTCCTGCTTGGCAAGGCCGATAAGGTCGATGGTTGCGATATTCAGTTCGGCAAAAACCTCTAAAGTAACATTCAAATGGCCTTTCCCGCCGTCCACAATTAATAGATCGGGGAAGCTATTGGTCTCTTTTGCTTTCGAAAGGTGGCGCATCAGTACCTCTCTCATAGCTCCGTAGTCATTGCCCTTAGTTACGGTTCGAATATGAAAATACCTTTGAAGATTTTTTTCCTTTTCACCATTGATGAATGATACTTTGCTTGCAACCTGGTTTTCTCCTGCTAGATGGGAAGTATCAAAGCAGTCGATATGCCTTGGGAAACGGGTCAGCATCAGGGTCTCTTGCAGATCTACGAGCATTTTTTCTTTCAGGGACCTCGCATCTGTCTCTCTTTGGAAGAGGGCAAGGGCATTTTGCTCTGCCATAGCAATGAGTTCTTTTTTCTTTCCTTTGATAGGAGCGTGAAGAGTCACTTTAATGAGCTCTTCTAAAATAGGAAGATTTGGCAGGTTTAAGGGCAGCAAAATTTCTTTTGGCAGGAGATTTTGGAGGGGATAGTGCTGCAGAAGAAAAGATTCAAAGACCTCGCTATCTTCAGACAAGATCTGATGAAAGCTAAAATGCTCAGAAGCGATTAATTTTCCTTCTCTAAAGAGAAGCTTGACTAGCATCACTGTGTCCGCCTCACGGTGCATTCCCAAAACATCGCAATCTTTCGCCTCAGGATTGTCCACATGCTGCACAGTCAGCATATGTTCTAATGAATGAAGTAGGTCCCTGAGGTTTGCAGCCCTTTCAAATTGAAGAGACTCAGCTGCCTCTTTCATTTTTTGCTTTAGATCTTTCATCACCTCTTTGTCTGAGCCTTGCAGAAGTTTTTTTACTGATTCGACAAGAGATTCATATTCGTCTTTAGTGCAGAGATTTACACAAGGAGCTACGCACTTTTTGATATCATAAAGAAGGCAGGGCCTAGTTCTAGATGCAAGTTCGCCGTCGGAGCACTGTCTTAGAGGAAAAAGCCTTTGTAAAAGATCAAAGATCTGACGGGCAGCTTTAGCATTGGTATAGGGCCCAAAGGTGTACTTGGCCTCTTTAGGCTTCTTTTTATCTCTAACAATTCTTAAGGCAGGGTATTCATGCCTTGTCAAAATCAGTCTTATAAAGTTCTTATCATCTTTTAAAAGGACATTGTATTTTGGCTTATGCTTTTTGATGAGGTTGTTTTCTAGAATAAGGGCATCTTTTTCATTGAGTACAACGATGGTATCGATCGATGCGATTTCTTCTCGTAAAAACGGGATCATCTCCCTCTGGTCGCCGCCTTTTTCAGCAAAATACTGTCTCAAGCGGACACGGAGATTATTGGCTTTGCCGATATAAAGCATATCCTCCTCTTTACCTTTCATCAGGTAAACGCCAGGCTTATCAGGATATTTAGATAGATCGATCATTGGATCTCTTGCTGCAGTTTTTGAAGGTAGAGAAGAGCCTCGAAAGGGGTCATCTTATTCAAATCAAGTTTCTTGATCTCTTGAACAACTGACGGGAATAGCGGAAGCTGCTGCTGCACCTCTTTTTTTATCTTTACCTCTTTGCGGTTGTCTTTCTCTAAAGAGAGAAGCATATTCTCTGCCTGTTTGATCACAGAAAAGGGCAGCCCTGCCAATTTGGCCACATGGATGCCGTAGCTTTTATCCGTGCCGCCTCGCATGATCTTTCGTAAAAAATGGATTCCTGTAGCAGATTCTTCCACCGCGATTTGGTAGTTCACGGAGCCGGGGATCTTGCCCTCCATCTCAGTGAGCTCAGAATAGTGGGTAGCAAAGAGGGTTTTAGCTTTTTTTCCCTCGGT
Source organism: Chlamydiales bacterium (assembly GCA_035478555.1). GTDB lineage: Bacteria > Chlamydiota > Chlamydiia > Chlamydiales > SM23-39 > DATIJO01. The sequence continues at coordinate 776 of DATIJO010000178.1, read as the reverse complement.
TATTTATAGATACTCGGCCACTGCCCATGCAATGGCAATGCCGTCAAAAGTGCTTGTTCCTCTTCCAATCTCATCTAAAATAACTAACGATCTATTGGTTGCATTTTGCAGGATTTGAGCAGTCTCAGTCATTTCGACCATAAAAGTAGAATGGCCTCTAGCAAGATCATCGCTTGCGCCAATCCTCGAAAATACCCTATCAATGATTCCAATATGGGCAGATTCCGCTGGCACAAAGGAGCCGATCTGGGCCATGATCGCAATTAGGGCAACTTGTCTAATGAAAGTGGATTTACCGGCCATATTGGGGCCAGTGATCAGATAGAGCCTCTCTTTTGTACTTAGATCCACATCATTCACTACAAAAGTGCCTTTTGGAAGGGCCCGTTCAATAATCGGGTGCCTGCCTTTGGAGATCTTCAGTACATCCGATTCATCTATCACAGGACGAACGTACTTATACTCTAATGCAGAAAGAGCTAAAGAATAGAGAACATCTATCCTAGCAATTCCCATGGAGAGCTGCATAATTTGATTTGAGAAAGAAGAGATCTCTTTTTTTAGCTCTTCAAATAGCTGGTTTTGCAAAGAGGAAATTTTATCTTCAGCAGACAAAATCTTAAGCTCAAACTCTTTTAGCTCATCTGTTACATACCTTTCGGTGTTGATCAGAGTCTGTCTTCTCTGAAAGGAAGCTGGGGCTTTCTCGCTTTGACCTCTGCTGATCTCGATGTAGTAGCCAAAAGCCTTGGTGAACCCCACTTTTAGCGTTTTGA
>DATIJO010000177.1:0-9534 GCA_035478555.1 Chlamydiales bacterium | reverse complement strand
GATATCGCTAAGTTCGTATTGTTCGAATTCATAGTCAAAAGAGCCATATCCGCGTGTAATGGATTTTAACTTATCATTGAAATCCGTAAGGATCTCGTTCATGGGGAAGTGGTAGGTGAGAAGAAGTCTTTTTGCGTCGATCGATTCTGTTTTTGTAAGCTCTCCTCGTTTTTCCATTCCAAGGCCCATGAGCGCGCCTAGATAGTCCGATGGGATCATGATGCTGCATTTCACCCAAGGCTCATCAATCTTTTCGATTTGAGCGGGGTCGGGATAGCGGACGGGATTGTCAACATCAATGGTGGTGCCATTGGTCATAGTGATCTTATAAAGGACGGAAGGTGCGGTCGTGATGATATCCAGATCAAATTCACGGATCAGCCTCTCAAAGACTATCTCTAAGTGAAGAAGGCCTAAGAAGCCGCAGCGAAAGCCAAATCCTAAGGCAAGGCTTGTCTCTTGTTCCACATGGAGTGCGGAATCATTGAGCTGGAGTTTTACGAGGGCATCACGGAGCGATTCAAAATCAGAAGAGTCGATCGGGTAAATCCCTGCAAATACTACAGGCGAGATGACTTTAAAACCGGGAAGAGGCTCTTTTGCGGGGAATTTATGTAAGGTAACTGTATCTCCAATCTTTACATCGGCTGTGTTTTTAATGTTCGCGGTAATGAATCCTACTTCCCCTGCTTTTAGGCTCTCAACAGGCTTTTCAAATGGGGAAAAGATGCCCACTTCAAGGACTTCGAAGGATTTTCCGGTCGCCATGAAGCGGATGAGGGATTTTTTGGTGATCTCTCCGCTAACTACTCGTATGTAGACTAAAACGCCGCGGTAAGGATCGTAGTGGGAATCAAAAATCAAGGCCCTAAGAAGGGGATCTTCAGATGGTTTAGGTGGGGGAACTTTTGCTATGATCTCTTCTAGTACGCGGTCCACTCCCTGACCTGTTTTTGCAGAAATTAAACAGGCATCTTTGGCCTCTAGGCCAATCACCTCTTCTATTTGTTTTTTAACACCTTCGGGATCCGAAGCAGGCATGTCGATCTTATTAATAACAGGAAAGACTTCAAGATTGCGATCGATGGCAAGCATGACGTTCGCGATGGTCTGCGCCTGCACCCCTTGGGTAGCATCAATGACTAAAAGAGCTCCTTCGCAAGCCGATAAAGACCTTGAAACTTCATAGGAAAAGTCCACGTGGCCGGGAGTGTCGATCAGGTTAATCTGGTAAACGTTTCCATCTTTGGCCTTATGAAACATGGTCACAGGCCTTGCCTTAATGGTAATGCCTTTTTCCTGTTCTAGTTCCATGCTATCTAGAAACTGCGCATGCATCTCTCTTGAAGAAACGGTGTTGGTGAGTTCAAGAAGCCTATCGGCAAGAGTAGACTTGCCGTGGTCGATATGCGCAATAATAGAAAAGTTACGGATAAATTTTGGATCGTATTGGAACATCCCTCTAGGGTAATGTATCCTTGAAAATATTGATAGAAATATTCATTGCAAAAAACTTTTTTATCTTTACAATTCCTTAACTGCATTTTTTTAGGGAATTTACAATGGACCTGCTTCCTGTCAGTGCCGCTCAATTTTGGGACAATGACAATTTCCGAAATAAAAAAGAGACAGCTTCTTCTAAGGATTCTAGAGCTAAAAAGCACGATCGTAAAGTTTTAGAAGTAGTCCTTGAGAGGATGTCCGACCTTGAGCAGTCTAGTAGCTTGCTTGCTTCCGCTTCGGCTCCAAATGTAGTGTTAGCCCTTTTTCCAAAAACAACTCCTCAAAAAGAAAGAAAGTTTATCATCGCCCCTTTCGCAAAGAACGAAGACTGGCCTATTGGAATAGAAAGATGTAAGTACAATCGGTGGATCAATGCTTTGATGCAGTTCATCCTTTTTATTCCTAGCCTCAGTGAAATGTTTGCATATACTCCCAAAAGTCTTTCGGTGTTTATCGATTTTATCGATCTCTATCGAAAAGAACAAAGACAGGGTAAGCTTGTGACAACTGCGAACTCCCTTAAGCTCTTAGAAGTTCTTCGAAAAAAATCTGCTTTAGGTTTTTTCTTAAATAAAGATCCCTTACAGCTCTTTTTTGATGTAATACAGCTTTTAATGCAGGACCTATCTGAAAATACTAAAAGCATTGATATGCATGAGGCAGATCTTCTAGCTCTTCATCCCGAATGGATGATTGAACTTAAAGAAGAGGGCCATAAAAGTTGGGAAGAGACAATTGAACCTTATTTATCTACTGCTCCAAAAGAATTCTTTGTCTTCCAAAAAAAGAGAACTCAAAACCAACTCCCAAAAAAACAGTTTTTTCTCTCTTACTCTCTCTATGAGATGGATGCGTTCATTGAATTTCGTCCTGACCATGATAAAGGCGATTATTTAGCCTATGTCAAAGTGGAAGGGGAGTGGCTGCAATGCGATGACGATAAGATTATCCATCTGAGGCCCGGGAATTTACCCATCGCTCTTGGCAGGGGCTTTCTTTTTCACTATAGAAAGAATAAATAGAATTAGCATTTTTTCTCCCTTTAGATTATTTATGAATTATTTAACTAAGGGATGCGTATGGTACATGCACCAAAAAAATCAGAATTTCATTCTCCTTCAAAAAAGTCATTTCAAGTGCCGCAAGATGACAAACAAGCGCTCGTTGAGCTATCACAGCATGTGAAACAGTTAATAGAGGTGCTTACAGCTTTTAACCGCGGCCAGGCAAATCAGGAGCAGGTATCTCATGCTTATCGTAAACTGATGCAAGATACAACCAGTAAAAACCGTTTAGAAAGTAGTCTTGCCACCTACATTTTAAATGAGCTCAAACTATTAAAGTTAAAGGTTCATGAAAAGAATGGTGATCATTTTACAGCTTTCGGATTTTTAGAAGCCTTTTGGAGCGGGAAGATCAAAGATCCTCAAATTCTAGAGAGAGGATTTACAGGTTTAGCCGGGCCTGGGACTATGGCCATCTTAAAGAACTGCCGCACTGATCTGATTATGAGAGATTTCAAGTAAATAAAAAGGCCTGCTAAGTTAGCAGGCCTTTTCGTTTGTAAAGATAGCTTTATACTAAGCTTCTTGTCTTGCAGGTGTTTTTCCCTTCGATGTTGCAGTTTCAGAGGAAGCAGGTGCTTTCTCGGATGCTTTTTCTGCTTCTCTTTGAGCAGTTATTGCCAAGAACTGCTTATTGAGCGATTTAACAGATATGATCCAGATTACGATGATACCTACGAGAATAGCTGCAATATAAGGGGTCATGGCAGCGATAGAACCTAACGCTACGATTAAGCCTTGTTGTAGGAAAGAGCCGCCGGATTTTCCAAGTCTTGCTCCTACGACGTCAATAGCTGCTTTCCCTTTGACTTTAGATTCTTGGTCAAGAGGAATATAAGCCATTTCTTTTGTTGGGTCGAAGAGAGAGTACTTCGTAGACTTGCTCAAGATGTTTTGAGCAGCTCCAAAAAGTACAGCTAGCATCAGCGGGCTGGTTCCCATCATCGCGATGAATCCAGTTAAATTGTCTCTAAAAATTACGAAGGTAAAGAAAGCAATACCGGTAAGTAATAGAACAACTGGAGTGATCATCGCAGCAGTTCCCCATCCAAACCTACGTACCACGTTACCGCCAACAAAGAGCATCATAAACACGGTGACAGCTCCTGTAACGGTCGAGAAATATCCCATAAAGGTGCTGTAATCGTTAGCATTGGGATATTGCAGTTTCAACTGGCTCTTCCAGGTAACTTCCACGATATTAATAGAAATACCGTAAGCAATTACCAAGAGGGCGAGGCAACCAATGTACTTAGACTTGGCGAGGAAGAGAAAGCTCTCCTTCATTGACATTTTTGGTTTTTCTTTCTTTGCTTTTTTCTGTTCATTCGGATCATAGAAACGAGAATCAGTTAATACGTTTTTGTTGATCCAACGATAGGTGAGCATGGTTAAAAGGCCCGCAGCTACGACCATACCCATGAGAAGGTTTAATGACACTCCCCATGCATCTACGTCGGCTGGCAGCTTCTTACGGATGTCGGATACGAAAACGATTGCAGGCCCGGATACTAGAAGAGCAAGGTTTGCTCCAAGACCTAGAACAGCATAGAATCTTTTTGCTTCCGTCACTTTCATGATGTCGTTTGCAAATCCCCAGAACATCAGAGATAGCACTGCGCTTCCCCAAAGCTCTGCAAGAATATAGAAAAGAGAGTAGGTCCAGTTACGGAAAATAGCAATTAGACCCATGAAACCCGCCGGGAGCACGTTTTGCAATTGGTCAGCTAAGATTGTCGGGTGTAGATAATCTCTTGCTGGGTAGAACACAAAAGCAAAAAGAGCGAAGAAAATAACAAATGGTGAAATGAAGCTATAAAAAAGAGCCGGCTTACTTAATTTATTACTGAGCTTGGAGTAGATCAGCATAAATACGATCGCCATTGGAAGCACTCCCCATACTTTGAGGAAGGGAATAGCTTCTGCGCCAGATCCTGGAGCAGTTACGATCAATGTATCTTTAGTGTCGCGAAGAATGGTGTAGTTAAATGAAATAAAAAAGAACATTAGGAACATTGGAAGCAATTTTTTTAGCTCGAAATTATGTACGGGCCAAAAGAAAGAGCGCCATTTTCCAAATGCTGGCTCTGTTGTTTTAGACATTTTCAAATCCTTTAGCAATAAATTTAAGTTTAGAAAACAGAAGTAATATTAAATCCAAATTGTGTTGAAGATCAAGAAAAAAACCTTTGAGAGCCCTCTACAGGCTGCTCAAAGGTTTATTATTTATCCCAATTGAGAGGCTAATGATTCTAATAGTTGTTGGCTATTTTGAGATCCTTGGGCAGATTCAACATAAGCATTCCAAAGATCATGTTCTACCCTATTATTGCGGATAGATTGAATTAATTCTTTTTTGCAGTTCGTTAGCGATTTCTTTGGGCTTAATACTGAAATAATTTCTTTATCGCCAGCAAGTCTCGCAATATTTAGCATTCTTTCTAGTTGAGTGCGAGTAAACACCAATTGATCTTTACGTTTACGTGATCCACGTGCAGCTCTTTGTTTTGGTGCGATAATTGTAGGTCTGTCGGAGTTAATAACATATTTTTCAATAATTGCTGCAAGATCGCCGGGTTGACGATTTTTCATTTTTCTTAAAGTAAAGTGATGCATATATCCGCCAGCAGTCATAGGGAGAAATTTGCATAGTTCATTTTCTTTCTTGGCGCCCACTTTTTTGATCGCCTTAGAAATTACATCTTCTAGTTCTTTTAGGCTTTTACCTTTGGATCCAGAAGTTTCATCTTTCATATAGCTCATTTTAAAACCTTCCTTATTTCTATTTATTTTTTTTGCGTTTAAAAATAACTCTGTAAATTCTAAAACAAAATAATGTTTTAGTTTTTATAGATTTATTCTTAACGGCTGCCATCAAGAAAAAATGTTAAAGAAATTGATTCTACAGATCTCGTTGTTATTTGCAATAAAATATCTTTAACTTTTAATGATTTTTCCTATCTTCTCTATAAGAATCTGCAGCTTTTCCATATTAAATCTATCGCCTTTCAAAAAGAGGCAATTAATAAAATTAATAAATAACTAATCTAGTTATTTCGATGGATTATAAAAAACAGATATTTTTAGTGCAAGAAGTTTGCTATTTAATAGAGTTGGTAATTTTGCAATTAAATCCAGAATCCTGATGAATAAAAAATACTACCGAGGCATAATAATAGGTTAGCTTATAAAAATTCTTTTTCAGGTGGTATGAAAAAAAACCTTATTTTATTAAGCCTTTTAGTTTTTTTCTGTTTAGTTTCCTGTTCAGGGCAAAAGAAACCTTCTTCTTTAGACTCTTGGATGAGTGAAAATGGGAAAATAAAAGTGCTTTCTACAGTACAGATGGTAGGGGATATTGTACAGGCAATTGCTAAAGAGCGTATCGATCATACAGTACTGATCCAAGGAGAGTTAGATCCTCATACTTATGAATTGGTAAAAGGGGATGCGGAGAAACTCTGCCGCGCGGATATTATTTTTTATAATGGTTTAGGGTTAGAGCACGGGGCAAGCCTTTCTCATTATTTATTAAACTGTAAAAAAGGAACCGCGCTAGGTGAAAAAATCCACCAGATTGGCCCCAGCCGAATATTGAGAGTAAACCATGTTGTAGACCCTCATATTTGGATGGATGTCTCATTATGGAATGAGACTGTCCCTTTTATCGTAGCAGAGCTATGCAAAATGGACCCTGAGGGGCAAGAATTTTATCTACAAAACGCAGAAGCCCTTCAAGAAAAACTGCAGGGGCTTCACGAGTATATTCAGCAAGAGATGAAAAAGATCGACTCTTCAAAAAGATTTTTAGTAACGACCCACGATGCCTTCAACTATTTTGCTAGGCAATATTTAACAGAGGAAAATGAAGATTGGCGGGCCCGTTTTGCAGCCCCTGAGGGCATTGCTCCCGAAGGACAGCTATCCCCCATAGATATCAAAAAAATAGTGGACTATTTGTTACAGCATCAAGTGAAGGTGATCTTTCCTGAATCCAATCTATCCCAAGACTCCCTGAAGAAAATTCAGGATGCAGCCAGAAAGATGGGTTTTGCGGTGCAAGTTTCAGAGCAGGCCCTTTTTGGCGATGCTTGCCCGACCGGCACATGCGAAATCGGATATATAGTGATGATGCGCCATAATGCTGAGGTCATTTCGAGTCATTTAAGAGGCGATAAGAATGGGAAATAAAAAGGAAGTTGTTCTTAGAGCAGGCCAGCTCACTGTGAGCTTTGATAAGACTCCTGTTCTTTGGGATGTAGGGTTTGAGATCACAGGAGGACAGATTGTAGGGATTATTGGGCAAAATGGCGCCGGGAAGAGCACGCTTTTAAAAGTTGCATTAGGGATTGTCAAACCAATATCCGGATTTATCCAATTTTGGGATAAGCCCATCTATGAAGTGAAACAGCGCATCGCCTATGTCCCTCAAAAAGAATCGGTGGACTGGGATTTTCCCATTACTGCTTACGAGCTAGTTCTAATGGGACGCTATGGAAGGTTAGGACTTTTCAGGGGTCTTTGCAAAGCGGATAAAAAAGCTGCCTTAGACGCCTTGGAATTAGTAGGGATGGCTCCTTTTAAAGATCGTCAGATCAGCCAGCTATCCGGTGGTCAACAGCAAAGACTATTCTTTGCAAGGGCCCTAGTACAGGATGCCGATGTTTTTCTTTTGGACGAGCCTTTTCAGGGGATCGATCAAGCGACAGAAAAGGTATTAATTGAGATCATGCGGTCACTCAAAGACAAGGGAAAGACACTTTTTGTTGTTCATCATGATTTAAGCACCTTAAAGGAGTACTTTCAGAGTCTTATAATGCTGAATAATCGCTTAGTTGCATGCGGCCCTGTCGACAAAGTGCTTACAAAGAAAAACCTGTCTATGACTTTTGGAAAAGCGGATAGTCTTTTTGAAGAAGCAAAGCAGCTTTCAACTCTGAAATCTTCAGGACTAGAATGAACTTTCTTGAATATTTTACCGACCCCGTTCTAAAGGCCCCTATGATCGGCTCCTGCCTTATGTGCATTGGAGCCTCTCTCATGGGAACTCTTGCGTTTGTAAGAAAGAAATCTTTACTCGCTGAGACTCTGGCACACGCATCTTACCCGGGACTAGTCTTAGCTACTCTTCTTTTTTCTCTTTATTTTCCCAAAATGCATGAGTGGACTTTTCTTGCTGCTCTTTTTGGAGCATTTATTTCTGCCTTTTTAGGACTGTGGGTGATTGATCGTATGATCCGAAAAAGAAGGGCCTCAAGCGATACATCTCTCTCTTTTATTTTGGCTTCTTTTTTTGGTCTTGGTCTGCTTCTTGCAAGCAGTATCCAAATTCCCTTCAGTAAAATTTATAAAGAGATCCAATTCTATCTCTATGGCCAGACAGCTACGATGACAGACCTCCATGTGAATATCTATTCTATTCTTACTATTGGAATCTGTTTGTTTCTCATTCTTTTTTATCGTCCTATTCAAGCCATGCTCTTTCATTATTTCTATGCCAAAAGTTTAGGACTGCATGTCCAAGTTTTAAACGCTCTATTTTTCATTTTGCTAGTTCTATCAATCGTCATTGGCATTCGCTCAGTTGGGATTGTGCTTATTTCCGCCATGCTGATCGCTCCTGCTGTTAGCGCTCGTCAATTTACCCATCAACTCTCATTTATGCTTATTCTCTCTGCCTGTTTTGGTTTTCTCTCCGCCTGTTTGGGTACTTATCTTTCGGTTGAGATCTCATTGAAAAAAGGCTTTTCTCTTCCTACAGGTCCCATCATTGCTCTTGTATCAGTTAGTTTTGCTTTTCTTTCTCTTCTCTTTGCCCCGAAGCGGGGATTTTTGTTCCGCATGGCAAGAATTGGTCGTTTTAAGTACCGAACATTAGAAGAAAATATTCTAAAAAGCATTTGGAAAAAGGAAAAAATGACCTTTTCTGAGCTGCAGTCATACCACCCTGTACAGGGATTTTTTCTTGTCTATTTTCTCTACCGTATGCGAAGGCAGGGTTGGGTATACCAGCAAGGCAAGCATGTATTGCTTACAAAAGATGGACAAGAGAAAGCAAAAAGGATTGTACGAATACACCGTCTTTGGGAGCTTTATTTAGCAGACCATTTAGGGATGGGAGTTGAGAAGGTACATAAGAGCGCAGAAGAGATGGAGCATATTATTACACCGGAGCTAGAAGAAAAATTATCTATCTTCCTTTCCAATCCTACAAAAGACCCTCATGCCCAGCCAATTCCGGTGAGGGATCTTGTATGATTTCCCCTTATTGGAATAAAACCTTCTTTTCTTTTTATGCAGAGCTAGGAAAAAGGCTATTTTCAGGCGGTGAGATTGCAACCGACGAAATCCAGATCCTGGTTTTAATACTGATTGCTTTGCCCTGCGCGCTGTTAGGCGGTTTTTTACAGCTTCGTAAAATGGTCATGCTTGCTAATTCCCTTTCCCATACGATCTTGCTCGGGATCGTGGCGGCCTTTTTGATTTTTGCAAAGGGGAGCCATGACTTTGGATCTTTTGCTTTGAGCTTGCCTATTCTGAGCGTCGCTGCATTAGCTTCTGCCTTTCTCACTACTTTTTTGACCCATTTCGTGACCAAGTTTTTAAAATTGCAGGAAGATGCAAGCATAGGGCTTATTTTTACTTCTCTCTTTTCCCTAGGAATTGTTCTAGTGACTGTTTTTACTAGAAATGTCCACTTAGGCATAGAAGCGGTAATGGGCAACCCCGATGTGCTGAGCGTAAGCGATATTCAAACCTCTCTTTTCATTGCCATTTTGAATTTTGGAATATTTGTGCTTTTTTTCAAAAAATTTCAAATCATCTCTTTTGATGAGAATTTGGCAAAGACCCTTGGAATACGCGCATCCTTCTATCATTACCTCTTAATGGCGCTTCTTGCAGCTACAGCAATCGCTGCTTTCAGGGCAGTAGGAGTAGTTTTAGTCCTCGCATTTTTAGTGGCTCC
>DATIJO010000176.1:0-2654 GCA_035478555.1 Chlamydiales bacterium | reverse complement strand
CCTCTCTCCATATTCGATAATGTTGCTTGGGGAATTCGGGCCCTTTTTGCAAGAATGCTTTGCGTCATTCCTAATTGCTGCCTGATCATTTTAATGAATTCACCCATCGATAAGCCTCTTGAAACTTTTTGAGCTTCTTTCGCAATTAGAGCTACTTCTTCAAGCATGAGCTTTTCTGTTACCATTGATCTTTTCATAGACACCTTCTATCTATTTTTATAGCATTATCACTATAAAAAACCTAGAGATTTATATTAAAAACACTATATTTTTTGATAAATTTCATAGGCTTATTAATATAAGAATATTATCAATAGACTAATACTAAGCAGTTTATGATGATAAGACATTTAAGTAATGAAAAATATTTTTTGACTTGGCTATAATTATCCGGCAATGAATTGAGGAGAATAGATGTCAGTAACCTTAAGTAGCTCTGTACAAAGATGCTTAGAAACCGGCGATGGTTCTATTATGGGCGCTCTTTATGAATCAGAAGAGGACCAAGTCACAGAGATGCCATTAAAACTTACCCCTTGGCAGGAGACTGTCCTCAAAATTGTTTGGGAGGGAATTGATTCTGTCAGCCAGAAAGTGCCGGTTTCTCTTAACTACTTAACAAGATCGCCCATAGATCCTTCTACTTATGGTGTTCCAATAGATAAATTGGCCGAACATCTTGACGAGGATTTGACATTACGAAGAGTTGAGTATATAGGTAAACCCCTGAACCCTCCTTTAATCAAAAAAATTGCAAATCTAACAACCCAGGGCGGGAGCGGGAATTGCGATGAGCTGGTTGTTGTAGGAATGGACTATTTACAGCCGCTTCTTGAGAAGGTAAATGCTGTCATCGAGCCATTCCATATTGTAAATGGAAAACATACGATTTCTATCATTAGAAGAAAGACCGAAGAAGTTCCAGATGTTGAATTTGTCGATCCTGAAGGAATAGTGGGAGATTTTTGGATGAGAGATGCATATCCGGTATCTGAAAAAGAGACAAGACTTCATGTTGTTGAGACAATTGCAATCAGAGAGGACGGCCTAACCTATCCGGTCTTTGCTCCCTTAAATGAGACGCATAAACTGGTTCGTTACTATACTCCCCCAAAACGAGTGTTCTTTCCCTAGAATTCTTAATAATGCTAACCTCTTCCCCCAAAAAAAGAGGCGTGACTTCTATGTTTAAAAAAATCTGTTTGTTAGTATGTTTTTTTGCCGTTTCGCTTATCGCTAATGAAAAACCTGTCATTGTGTTTGATTACGGCGATGTAGTGGGATATTTTGATAAAAATGAATATCTTCTTGAATTGAAAGAGAAATTGGGGATCACACAGGAAGAAGTTGACGACCTTTGGGCCGCATTTCATAAAGAAGTGAAGGAAAAAGAGGTAGCACCAAGACAGTTTTTCGATGATTATGCGAAATAACATTACTGGAAGGTAGATCTAAATGAAATAACCGACCGTGCAGCGCAAAAAGCTAATAAGGTTTATCAGGATATGCAAAACTTGATCATTAAATTAAAACAGGCAAATTACAGGATAGGCCTTCTCTCTAACGTCGGAGAGAAAGGTGCAAAAAATATCCGCAAAAATGGATTTTACGACCCCTTTGATCCGGTTATTCTTTCCTGTGAGATTGGTGTAAGTAAGCCTGATCCTAAAGCCTATCTTCATCTTTTAACTGCACTGCAAGTTCCTGCTGAGAAGTGCATTTTTATTGATGATAAAGCAAGTAATATTGATGCTGCAAAAGCCCTTCATATCGATGGGATCCACTATATTTCCGTGGAAGAGCTTGTAAAAGAACTCCAAAAAAGAGGAATTAATCTTGAATGAAAGCTATCGTGCTTGATGCCTTTGGAGATATTAAACATCTCAAACTGAAAGAGATTCCCCAACCTGAGCCTCATGCAGGGGAAATCAGGATCAAGGTAAAATCAGTTGGTTTCAATCCGGTAGATTATAAGATTAGAAAGGGAGCATACGAAGGTAAGCTTCCTATTGTGTTAGGATCAGACTGCAGCGGGGTAGTAGATGCAGTAGGCGCGAATGTGAAAGCCTTTTCCGTTGGAGATGAGGTGATGGCCATGCCCTTCGGCCCTATTTCGAACGGAAGCTATGCGGAATATCTCTGTCTTCCCTGGGAGCTTGCCTATAAGAAGCCAAAAAAACTAAGCTTTGAAGAGGCTGCTGTAGTCCCGCTAGCAAGCTTGACTGCCTATAGAACAGTATTAGCTGCTCCATCTGCAAAGAAGGATGATGTGGCTTTTATTGCTGGCGCAGGAGGCGGAGTTGGCTCTTTTGTCATCCCTCTACTAAAATATCTAAAGGTCAAATCTATCTATACCGTAGCAGGGAGTCCTGAGAGCGCGGAATATTTGCAGGAGCATGGAATAGAAAAAGATCATATCCTCATCTATAAAGGGCTAAAACTGCAGCAAATGGTAGAAAAGCTTCTAGGCATGGTCCGCGGAAGATTTTTTGATGCTACTTTTGATTTAGTGGGATCAGAGATGAAGCAGCTCTGTTTAGAGCTTACAAGATTATCAGGCCATTTCACTACGACTGTTCCAGAACATGACACCTTTCCATTTCCTGTCTGGGAAAGAGGAAGCCTACCCATTAATCGAAACCTTTCTCTTCATT
>DATIJO010000175.1:0-3458 GCA_035478555.1 Chlamydiales bacterium | reverse complement strand
CTTTAGGCTATATCTCTTTTGTAGCTTTTGTAGCATCTCTTCTGGTTGCTCTGACTTACGGAAATCATATTTCGATGGATGAAGGATGGAGGTCGCCTTTAATAGTTGGCCTATTTGCGATTGCTCTCATAGCCTTCCTTTCGTTTGTTATCATAGAAAGAAATTCTGCTCATCCATTCTTTCCCTTTGCCCTTTTTAAGGATTTCTCATTTTCAATGGGCTGTTTGACGCTTTTTTTTATTGGCATGGCGATTTTTACGAGCGCTACCTTCATGCTTACCTATCTGGAAGAAGCTCTTTTATATGATAAGCTTCACACAGGCCTGGCAATTTTTAGCTACGGGATCTCAATCAGTATTTTTAGTGTTCTTGGGAACCTCCTTACCAGGAAAATCTCCCCCGCTTACCTTGGGATATTTGGACTTGGGATTCTCAGTTTAAGTTTTTTTTTGAATAATCTGCTCTCATTCCAAAGCGGCAAAATAATGATTAATATTCTTTTGATCCTACGAGGGATGGGCATAGGGCTCTCCTTAGGCCCCATGAATGCCTACTCCCTTCATAATGTCCCTAAAGAAAGTATCACTGATGGGACAACCCTTTTGACCTTCTTTAGGCAGGTCGGTGCGACCTATGGGGGGACTGTATTAGGCATTGTTTTAACCCGAAGGCAGATCTTCCATGACCTTCTCTTTGCTCAGCTAGTAAACCCCTCATTACCTGGCTATCAGTATAACTTTCAGGCACTTAAGACTCATCTGATCAACGTGGCCGGAAGCACTCCAATAGAGGCAGAAAAGCAGGCAAAATTTCTCATTATCCAAAACATTAAGACCCAATCACTTATCCAAGCAATTAATGATGCCCTCATCCTCTTTGGGTATCTAACATTATGTATAATAATTATTTTAATCATCTATAGTGTAAGAAATTATTTTAATAAAAAAATTGCTTTATCAAAATAATACTATTGATTTCTTTAAATACTAATGCTATAATAATTACGGTGAAATATGGCAGCAGTAACTAAACCTACCAGATTTATAGACGGCTTTTGGGGCACAGTAGATATGCCTTCGCGCGCCGCCGTGCCCAAAGATAAATGCAAAGCGACAGCCGACTCTATCCAGCTTCTTTTAAGAAATGGCGATACTATTGACTTATACTATGTCACAAGCTCATCCGGCTGCACATTAACAGCACGCGATTTACAGCTGCTTTCTACCAATCGATTAAGGGTTCTTTTAAAAGCAGCATCTGATTATTTTAGCTCGCCAGGAGTTGAATTTTCTGACAATCAAACCACTCATTTTACTATCTCTTCCCAAGCGGCAAAAGCTTATGTAGATGCTGTAAACCAAGCCGAGAAGTACATCAAAGGCGGACCAAATGCTCCTATTGAAAGATATTCAGGCGATAGATGCACATCTCTCTCCAATATAGAAGCAATTTCAAAAGAGGTGTTAACTAAACCTGCAGTTGAACCTTCTCCTCTCGTTGGAAAAGTAAACAGATGGTCAAGCCATTTAGGAAATGCTTTCTACTTTGTGCCAGCAACAATAAAAGTATTAGCTCTATTCCTATTACCCGTATTATTACCAGTCCATGCGATAATGCATGTGTTCACACTTTTAGCACCGTTTTTCTATCTCACTAACTCTGTTACATCTGGTTATATTGCTAAAAAAAGCGATCAAGAAGCTGGCATAAGCCATGACCGGGAAGGACAGGTAGAAGCAAGGCTTCAAGCTGGAGAAGCATTTTTCTTAGGTGCAGGATCTATTAGTTGGGGTGCAGCTCTTTTCCATGATGAAGGGATTGGCCATATCGACTCACCTATCACTGATTGGTTTAATATTGTCTCCTATATTTTTTGGTGCTTAGGATATGCAGCGGGTATTGGTAAGAATGCTTACTTCATTTGGGAAGGTAGAGGTTTCCGTAATGAGCTCAACGCATTATTTAAAAATGATAATCCTATTCAAGAAAGAGCAAAGGAAACTCTCTATTTTTTAAAAGACCAGATCTCAATTACCAATGATGATGTAGAAGAAATCACTAAAGAGGCAAGGGCTGAAAATCCGGATGCAACTTCTGATGAACTTCAAAAAATCATCGAAAAAAAGGCAGCTGCAAAACTTGAAAGTAAGATTGCACACTTCAAGAGAAAAGTAGGACCTGAAGCTGCAAAAGAAATCATCGAAAATATCGATAGTATCATTAGCAAAATGGAATCAACTACTCCAGAAGATGTTTTGCAAGAGGCCGTTGATCTGATTGAGCTTGTAAAAGATAAAAACACTGAACTGCGAAATGGCGCTATTTCAGGGATCATTGTCAATCTCGTTGGTTTTGCTGTTTCTCTCGCACTTGCAATCGCGACTTTCGGAACTTTCCACTTGATCACCATTGGAATACCAGCGCTTGTGATCCTCTTAACCTACTTCCTCACAAAATTACTGAATAAATATAGTTCAAGAACCCAGGCTTAAGAAATGCAGAAAGTTGAAGCAATGCAATTGCTTCCACCGTACTTCTGCCTTTTGACTTCTGACTTCTGACTTTAATTTAGCCTTTAACAACGAGTGAGGGTTTCAGCCTTGCCACCATATTGGCAAGTTTAGCAACTTGTACAGCTTGTACAACCGCATCGACATCTTTATAGGCATCAGGCATCTCTTCTGAGATGGTTCTATTTGATGTGGCCATCACAAGCACGCCTTGGTTTTGCATATGCTCTATAGCATCTCTTCCTTGCCACGATTTTAGCGATTGGACGCGGCTCCTTGCCCTTCCTGCACCGTGGCAGCAGCTACACCAGGTTAAGTGGTTTCCAAGGCCTACAAGAAGGTAGGAGGCCCTTCCCATATCGCCGGGGACTAGGACCGGCTGGCCGGTTTTTTGAAAGATTAGGGCAAGCTCTTTGGCATGGGGGCCATAAGCCCTGGTGGCCCCTTTTCGATGCACACAGAGCCTCTTCCCAGAATATTCTTCAAATTTCGCGATATTATGGCAGACATCATAGATCAAGGAGATTTGCTCAGGAGCTGTTCCTAATACCTCTTTTGCTGCCATCCGCACATAATGCAAAATCCTCTGTCTATTATTGAACGCGTAGTTTGCAGCTGCAGCCATTGCGGAAAAGTACTTCTTTCCTGCGGGACTTTGAATAGGAGCTGCCACAAGCTGCCTATCGGGAAGGCCCTTATCATACCCTGCTTTGACAAACTCATTTAGTGTATCTTGGCAGATCTGATGGCCAAAGCCTCTGGACCCGGAGTGGATCATCGCATAGGTGTGACCTTCTTCAACTCCCCAGGAAGATGCAATTTCAGGGAGAAAAATTTTCTGCACTGTTCCAATTTCTACAAAGTGGTTCCCTGAGCCAATCGAGCCCAACTGGTTTTTGCCTCGATCTTTTGCATGTTCAGAGATGGCTCGGATATCGGCCCCTTCAA
>DATIJO010000174.1:0-5446 GCA_035478555.1 Chlamydiales bacterium | reverse complement strand
GCTTGCTCTAACGGTTAGCCCTTGAAGGGTTAGATTGCCGGAGAGCTGGGTTTCGGTAAGGACAAAATCCGCGCGGGCTTCAATTGCGCTTCCCCCTTGCAGAAATCCAGTAGAGTCAACTCCAGAGTTAATTGTAAACATCTGGTTTTGTCTAAACCATATGCCCATCTCGTAACCTGCCATGAATGAAAGGCGGACTTTATCACAATTGAAAAAATGTTGCCATTCCAGGCCTAAAAGAGCATCAAAGTTGCCCACAATATCATGAATGTCTTTCTTGATCTTGGTTTCTAACGGAGTAATAATAATCTGTGCGGCTGCATTCATAACGTTAACAAAACCCTGGAATTTTTCGTGGATCTTGAATTCGCCGTAGAGGAGAGATCCTCCAAATTGGGCAAAGAGGCTGAAAGAGGGTAGGAATTCCCACCAGAGGTCTGCTCCGCCTTCGATTCCTAGGCCTCTAAAATCATTGGATGCCCTGAATGCAGTATCTGCGATGAAAAAATGAACGTTATTAGTACCCGAGAGGACATCTAGGCTTGTCCAAAAACTAGTATAGTCTGAATTGTATCGTTGGTGGATTCTGGCTGCTCGCATTCCTGCATGAGGACGTAGAGCGAACTTTGTGCCTATTTGAATTTCCCTTCCCATTTCCAAATCCCAGACATCGAAATGAAGGATCCACCTCGCTGAAGCAGCGAGCGATCTTGGCCCCAAAATGCCTGACCACCAATTTGGGATTAGGAAATCGGTTTGAGAAAAGACCGGAGATCCAAAAAATGAATTAAATTGGCGATAAGTATAGGGATTTATCAACAGATTTGGGACTGCTTGAGAGGATCTACCATGGGTAAAAAACCTAGTCCAGTTCGCGTAGAGCTCCCATTTATAGTTTTCACCTACATTCCATCCTGCTCCAACACGAAATCCCGGTTTATAATCGGGATGAATGGTGAAATCCTTTCCATTGAAAGTAAAGTGATTGGGAAGAGTATGAACTCTATCGGCATAGTCGATTTGGCCTTCATTGGCCTGCCAATAAAGAAAATCAGCCGTGATGAAAACGTGTGAACAGTAGGGTTTATGATGAGGATGGCAGGTTCCCTCTTCACAATTACAAGGGCTGCAAGGGTCATATTTAAGAACTCCTGCTGGGCCCGCAAAAAGAGTAATTCCATAGACAATAGAAAGTATGAAAAAAATGGGTAGGTTCTTTCTGGACTTCATAGTTTTTTCTGCCGAAGTATGATCCTAGGTTTATAAAAAAAATTTTTCAAGAAAAATCCCCGGTATTAGAAGTCAACGCTTGCTCTAACAGTGAGACCTTGAAGGGTTAAATTGCCTGTGAGCTCGGTTTCAGTCAGGATAAAATCCCCTCGGGCTGCAATATTGCCGCCCCCTTGAGGAAATGTAGTTGCGTCAACTCCAGAGTTAATTGTAAACATTTGGTTTTGTCTAAACCATATCCCCATCTCGTAACCTGCCATGAGTGAAAAGCGGGCTTTTTCACAATTGAAGAAATATTGCCATTCAAATCCTAAAAGAGTTTCAAAATTGCCTACAATTTCATGAATGTCTTTCCTGATCTTGGTTTCTAAAGGAGTAAGTTGAAGCTGAGTAGTTAAATTCTGAACGTTTACAAAACCTTGGAATTTTTCATGGATCTTGAATTCTCCATAGAGGAGAGATCCTCCAAACTGGGCAAAGAGGCTGAAAGAAGGTAGGAATTCCCACCAGATATCTGCGCCGCCTTCGATTCCTATGCCTCTAAAATCATTGGATGCCCTGAATGCGGTATCTCCAATGAAAAAATGCACGTTATTGGTAGTTGCGAAGATATTAACGGCATCAATGCTTGTCCAAAAACTAGTATAGTCTGCATTGTACCGTTGGTGGATTCTGGCTGCACGGGCTCCAGCATGAGGACGTATGGCGAACTTGTTTCCAATTTGAATTTCCCTTCCCAATTCCAAATCCCAGATATCAAAATGAAGGATCCACCTAGCAGAAGCAGCGAGCGATCTTGGCCCTAAAATCCCTGACCACCAGTTGGGGATTAGGAAATCGGTTTGAGAAAAGACGGGCGCTCCTAAAAAGGAATTAAATTGGGTAAAAGTATAGGGATTAATCAACAGATTTGGGACTTTTTGAGAAGAATTACCATGGGTATGAAAACGGGTCCAGTTAGCATAGAGCTCCCATTTATAGTTTTCTCCAAAATATCCTCCTGCTCCAACACGAAATCCGGGTTTAAAATCGGGATGGACAGTGAAATCCTTTCCATCGAAAGCAAGTTGATTGGGAGCGGTATGAACTCTATCCGCATAGTCTATCTGGCTTTCATTGGCCTGCCAATAGAGAAAATCAGCAGTGATGAAGAACCCGGAGCAGTAGGGTTTATGATGGGGATGACAGGTTCCCTCTTCACAATTACAAGGGCTGCAAGGGTCATATTCGGGTGTGTTGTATTCTGTTTCGGGTTTTTGAAAGACTGTACCTGCAAAAAGTGTAGTTCCATAACTCAATGCGATTAGGGAGAAAAGAGAGAGCGTCTTCATCCTATTTTTCCTTCTTAGTTAGCAAGATATGATCCTAGGACTAGATAAAAAATATTTCAAGAGAAATAGAGAGGAGATGGGGGAGTTCAGATAGAGTTGTGCAGGTGGGAAGAGGTTTAGGAGGTAGATTGTAGGTATTCACCCAGATCACTTTTAATCCTGCTGAGGTTGCGGATTTTAGGCCGGCATCGGAATCTTCGATGGCGATAGCTTGGGAGGGTGCGAGGTTGGTTTTTTTGAGAGCAAGAAGGTAGGGTTCTGGGTGGGGCTTATGGAGCTTTACGGAGTTGCCACCGATGATGTGGGTAAAGAAAGAGTGGAGATTGTGCTGTTCAAGAAGCTGGAGGATCTCTTCTGTATGGGAGGAGGAGACGATGAGGAGGGTGTATTTAGAGTGGAGATGGGTTAGTAGGGTTTGTAGCTTGGCGGTATCAAAAGGGTGTGAGGGGAGTAGGTTTTGGTATTCTTGGCGTTTCTTATCTAGGAGTTCGTTTAGGGTTAGTTTGAGGTGGAATTTTTTTATAAAGGTCTCTCCTAGTTCCCAATCGGAGATGCCAATGACATCTTTCAGGGAGAGACCGAGTTCTTTATGGCCTAATTTTTTGAGGGTGAGCTGCCAGGCCTGATAGTGGACGGGTTCGAGGTCGAAGAGAACTCCGTCGAAATCAAAAAATAGGGCTTTCATAATTTGTCATTATGAAGCCCTGAATAGGCATTGTCAATTCTTGGCTTGAGCTTTTTCAAGCTGGTCTAATCCGGCTTGAAAAACTTCAGGCTGCTGTCTTAAGAGAGTATAAAAATGGTAATCGTTCCAGTTCCTGCGGACCTCTTCCGCTTGAGAGACTCCGCCGGGAGTTGCAGGCATGTTATATTCTAACCAGTAAGCTTCGAAAGATTTGGTGTAGGGAGGTCTTGGAAAGATATAGCTTAGGAACTGTTCCGCAAGGCGAAGGGTTTGATAATCACAAAAAATAGAGATCATGATGTGGGATTCTCTATCGATCGGGTAATTGTCTAAATGGGTTCTTCCTTGTGCAATTAACGCGGTAAGGGTGAAAAAGACCATGTTCTCAATCAGGTTCTGAAGAGATGCTTGTGGACCAATGATAATGGAGCGCATTTCTAGACAGTAGGTAGTGGTAGTGGCATCCGGATCTTCTATGAGGGAAATGGGTTCAGGCAGGCTTGTGCAATCCCAGGCTAACTTAAAGAGGGGGTGCATGTCTGCAAGGGCCTGCTGGACTACTTCTAGGGGAATGTGTTTTAGGACATTCACTGTAGACCATTTTGTTAGAAATTTCTTTTTTGTTTCGTCTGTTGGAATTTCGATATCTAGTTTGGATAGAATTTTTTCTACTAGCTGTAAGTAGTCAAATGGTTTTGTGGGATATTTTCTTTTAAGAGTTTCAAATTGCATCAGGGCTTCGGAGTAGGGGATTTTTTTTCCTATTGATTGGTAGACTGCCTTTGTTATTACTTTTTCCCTTGGAAAAAAGATGTCGCATATTTCATGGTTAGTTCTGCACTTTCTTAAGGTTTTCGTTGGATCTGCCCCAACTAATAGCCGAAGGAGTATTTTGTTTGACTTTGCAACGAAAAAGGGAGAGTCTCCAACAAATGGCGATGCTCCCTTTTCAAGAAGTTTTTCAGCTTTGGCATGATCGCCCATTTGCGATGCATAAAAAAGCTGGGTGCGGTCATGTTTATCAACGGCATCGATGTCCCCGTCCGGTGTGGGTGAGACTGGGGGAAAAGATGCTTTTGCTGTGGAGAGGGTTACTGCGGCCATAAAATACCTTATGCTTTTATTGCTTTTTGCATCTGTTCAAACCTGGCAGGTAAGAAGTTGGGGTTTTGGCAGAGAAAAGGCTTTAATAGGTTTTTATACCAAAAGTCTCTGTGCTGCTGAGCAAATCCTTGGCATTTTTGCCAATGTTCTTGGAAGGTCTCTGTGGAAACGTGAGATTCCGGAAAGTAGGGATGCAGTTCTCTTTCACTTCTTTGCTGGGCCTCAAATATCGTATGGGTCATCCTGAGAGTGAAAGTTTCACGGTCGACAGGCTTATGCTGTACTTCTAGAAAAATATCTCTAGAGAGAGCTAAGAGTGTGCACGCGAATAGATCTTCCAATACACCTTTCAAAGAATCTTGGACACAGATGTGGATTGTGTGATCAACAGGTGAGTAATAAGTTCTATGAGGATCGTCTACAAGAGTAATCCTTTGTCTTTCATTTGCGCATGCCCAAGCATTGGCAAAAGTTGGATGAGTTTCGCAAAGAGCTGTTTGGAACTCTGTGAGATCATACTCATGGTCATCCCTAGATAGTTTTTCAAGTACCTCTCTTAAATGCTGAGGATTGAATGGTTTTTGATGAGCTTGGCCTCTTGCAAACTTATCCAATGCCGGGGTAGAGAAGCCTCTAGTTACTTGTTGGATCATTAGATAATCTAAATGAGTAACTTTAGGAAAAATCCTCTCACAAGCTTGGTCTAGTTTTGTGCAGGTGCTAAGTAGTTTGAATTTATCGACACCCTGCATTAATAGAAGCATCGCTTCGCTACTATGAGCTGCTTTAAATGCAGTCTGGGGCGATTCTCCAGCAGCCATGAGTGCTCTTGCTTGAGCAAGGTCTTCATGATCGATAGCTTCAAAGAGTTTACTACGATAAACAGTATCTTTGCTTTTGGTTAATCCAAAAGCTGCATCTGCTAAGCCAAAAGATGTTTGGGGATGAGTTTTAGATTGTTCTGCACGCATAACGTCAAGTTGCCTAGAAGCTGATCTACCGCGGGATCCGCTACGAGCAGGGCTTTCGTTTCTTGATGCAGATCTATTGCGGTGCGGGCTTTTTGAAGAGGATCTTTCGGCTTCTGTTGCTACTG
>DATIJO010000173.1:0-2148 GCA_035478555.1 Chlamydiales bacterium | reverse complement strand
GATCCATCCCAAAAAACAGTCGTTGGAAAAGAGGCTCTTAATTCTTCCGGATTTCTTGCCCAAACAATCGCTCTTTTGAAAAAAGAGATCCCTGAACTTACCCTCATCGTAGATGTTGCACTAGATCCTTATACCTCTCATGGACATGACGGAGTAATCAATGATCAAGGTGAAATTTTGAATGATGAAACAGTTGGCATTTTAGGAGAAATGGCCATCATGCTTGCAGAAGCAGGCACGGATATTGTAGCGCCATCAGACATGATGGATGGAAGAGTGGGATATATTCGAAAAGTTTTAGATGAATCTAATTTTCAAAACACATCTATTTTATCCTACAGCGTGAAGTATGCTTCCTCTCTTTACGCCCCTTTTCGAGAAGCATTAGGCACCTATCATTTGTTTGCGGATAAAAGAAGCTATCACATGGATCCAGCAAATAGAAGAGAAGCGCTTCTTGAAGCTGAACTCGATATGGAAGAAGGCGCAGATATTCTTATGGTAAAGCCGGCAACGCTTTATCTAGATATTATCTCTCAAATACGAAACATTTGCCATAAACCAATCGCAGCTTACCACGTAAGTGGTGAATATTCCATGGTGATGGCAGCAGACGAGAAGGGATATCTCAATGCAGATAAAGTTTTCTACGAAGCCCTTCTTAGCATCAAACGCGCTGGCGCTGATATGATTTTGACCTATGCCGGGGAAAGAATGCTTTCTAATGGTCTTCTCGTATCGTAGAAGCAATGAAATTGCTTCAACCACACTTTTGACTTCTGACTTCTGACTTTTGACTTTTAGGCGCAATTTCTAATAGAAATTGCGCCTTGGGTTCATTCTTTCATAGAAGATAGTCTCATACAAAGTCTTTCCGGTGAATGCTTGGCATGCAATGTCTCTCAGCCACGCATTCATAGAATAGTTAAGCCTTGTCCTTGAGCTTTTCAGTAGAAAGATGTCCATAGGGATAGAAACATAAAAACCCTTATCAAAATAACGTTCATGGTTGACTACGTCATTGCCATTGGTAAATGACCACCATAGCCCAACTCTTAAACCGCTTTCAAACATGCGGCTCATCTCTATTCGTATTCCCTTATCTTTGGCAAGGAACTGGCCGAGTGCAAATTTAAAATCTACCTGAAGAGGTTGATATTGATAGTAAAAATTCAAGAAATACTGAGTGCCAAAATACTGGACAAAGGTAGGACAGAATCCTTCAAATTTGCGTATCCTGGTAGTAACACCAACACCTTCATATTTTCGTTTAAAAACTCCTGCTGCTTCAAGCCCTATCGCCCAATTTGCCCATACGGGATAGTAAAGTCCTTCCCATGCAAGACCCATGTATGCGGTTTCAAAATAGCCACCTGCAATCCTGGTAAAAAAACCATGATCTAAGTTCCAGCTCTTTTGCAAAAAGGCGTTGTCTAAATGAAAGGTATTTCCTTTATGATAACGAATAGTGTCTGACCTGACATTGATGATTTGCGATGGGTTCAAGATGTCGCAGCCAAGCAGATTGAATGCGCTTGAAGTGATAATGTAGCTAACAGCAAGACTATAATAGACCTGATCGTAGATATAACCTTCAAAACCTGCTTGAAAACCAAAGTCATATTTAAACTTTCCGGTTGAGGTTCCAAAATAGGGTTGAAAGAGAGGGTTAAGAGTAAAAAGCCAGATGCTCTTATGGCGTTTAAAAAGAGGGATGGAATCAAAATCGTTTTTTTCTGATGTGGCCTCTCTTAAAGGAGTGATCAGCTTGAGCTCATAGTCGCATATTTTTTTCTTTCGGTACCTTTCCAAATCATTAGATCTGAACTGATATTCATGGACGTTTACTCCATCTGCTTCAATGACAGCTGTAAAACATTCCATGTTTTCCGGAGCAAGCGAAGATAGGATCTCTTTTAGCCTGCAAAATACATCCTCTTCTTCTCGGTACCTTACATTAATGATCTTCATCCAGAGATGGTATTTTCCATCGCACGCAGGAATTAGTCTCACTGAGTATAAGTCCAGTCCCTGCGCTCGGAACGCATAAGCAAGTTCTTGCGCAAACTCTTCCGATGAGCGTCTTTCTCCGATTGCCTCTGTATCTAATGGAGCGGTATAGGGCGCCGGATCGTGGATTTTAGGAAA
>DATIJO010000172.1:0-3030 GCA_035478555.1 Chlamydiales bacterium | reverse complement strand
CGTTATTAATAAGTACATCGATCCCTCCCCACTCACCTAAGAGCTTTTGGATCGACTGTTCGACTGCGGTAGGATTGGCCACATCTACAATATCTAGGTAGGCCTTTTGAGTAGGATCTTTGGCTGCCCTTTTCATCTCTTCTAATGCAGCTTGACCGCGCTCAAGGTTGGTCCCAAAAATAGCAACATCTGCCCCAAGAGAAGAAAAAAACCTGGCCAGCTCTTTGCCTATGCCAGAGGTCCCACCGGTAATAAGTATTCTTTTTTTACTTAACATAGTGTACCTGCTACTGTTTCTAAGAATGTATGTAAATCGGAAACTTTATCAATAGAGATGCATTCAGCATTCGGGGCAATTTTTCGGTTTAGGCCTGTTAAGGTCTTCCCTGGCCCAATTTCTAAAAAAAGTTCAGTATTTGCCTGGTACATCTTTTGCACGCTTTCATCCCAGCGGACAGAGGAGACCACTTGTTGGATCAAAAACCCAGGGATATCTTTAAAAGAGACAAAATCGCCAGGGACATTCATTGCAATAGGCATACCCGAGTCACTCCATTTGGTCTGACGGATAAATGGCTCTAAACGCTCCATTGCAGGCGCCATATAAGGGCTATGGAAAGCGCCATGAACTTGAAGAGGGATGACCTTTCTTGCTCCTTCCTGTTTGAGGACTTCTGTTACCTTTTCAATCGCAAGAGGAGACCCTGAGATCACTACTTGTCCCGGACAGTTACAGTTGGCAACCCAAACTTCACTCTTTTCTTTTTCAAGAATTTTCCGGATGTGGCTTGTTTCCATCCCCAATACTGCAGCCATGCCCCCCTTTTTCTTTCTGCATGCCTCATCCATAAAGAGGGCCCTTTTTTGGATCAGTAAGAGAGCGTCTTCAAAAGAGATCTTACCAGCAGCATAAAGAGCAGTGTATTCACCAAGGCTAAGTCCTGCGGTGGAAGCAGGTTGTAATTCAGGAAGTTCTTTCTTTAATGTATGAAGAAGAGCGCAGCTGACGACAAAAATGGCAAGCTGGCTATTTTTAGTTTCGGTAAGAAGATCAAGAGGCCCTTCCCAAATGATTTGGGAGAGTTTTTCTTTTAATAGATCATCCGCCTCCTCAAAAGTAGTCCTAGCGCTTTCAAACTGGCAAAAATCTTTGCCCATGCCCACATACTGAGCGCCTTGACCAGGAAATACAAATGCAATTTTCTTCATTATCGCTTCGCTCCTTTTTATACCTGGTTCGTGAGGATGCAAGAACCCCAGGTCAGCCCAGAACCAAAGGCAGTAAGTAAAATATGCTCTTTTGGGCCTAAAGATGCGCTTCTTACTAGTTCATCCAGGGCGATTCCGACAGATGAACAGGAGGTATTGCCATATTTATGCACAGTTTTAAAGACCCTTTCTGATGGAAGATGTTCAAAACGTTTAGAAATGGCATCAATGATCCGTTCATTCGCTTGATGAGGGATGAGCCAAGCAATATCATTTTCTTTCAAATTTGCTAATTCTAAGCACTCCTTACAAGAGGCTTCCATTCTTCTTACCGCATGTTTGAAGGTTTCATTGCCGGCCATCTTGATCGAATGAAGACAGTTATCTACTGTTTGATGACTCGCAGGAGCACGGCATCCGCCAGCTGGCATCATAATTAAATGTCCCTGTTCTCCATCAGCACCTAAACAAAGGCTTTGAAGTTCCAAGCCTCTGTTGCCTTTATTACTGACAACACAAGCAGAAGCTCCATCTCCAAAGAGAACGCAAGTAGAACGGTCTTTATAATTTACCACCGAGGAAAGCTTTTCTGAGGCAATTAATAGGACATTTTTATAGACCCCTGATTCAACAAATGCCTTAGCAATGGAAAGGCCATAAAGATATCCTGTACAGGCAGCCTGAATATCAAAAGCAGCGGCATTCTTTGCTTTCAATGTCTCCTGGATCATACAGGAAGTGCTAGGAAATACGTAATCGGGCGTCAAAGTCGCTACAATGATGCAATCAATCTCATCAGGCTGCATTTCAGCGCTTTCGAGAGCTTTTAAGGCGGCAAGCCTGCCCATATCGGATGTAAATTCGTTGTCTGCAGCAATACGCCTCTCTTTCATCCCGGTTCTAGTGACGATCCACTCATCGCTAGTCTCCACCATTTTTTCCAGGTCCTTGTTTGTAAGGACCTTTGTTGGAAGATACGAACCTGTTCCGATAATCTTGGCTTTCTTAAAAGACATAAATAAATTCTTTTAACATAGTTTGCTTAGCTGAAATTTTAACGAATTTTTGAGTTAAAAAGAAAGAATAATCTATCTAAAAAAACCTTCTCTATATAATCTTTTCTCTAGGAGCTCCCTATGGTAAAATATCCTAAACATCTCCAACATCTTATTGCTCTATTTAAAAAATTTCCTGGCATTGGTACTAAAACTGCAGAACGTTTCGCCTTCCATTTATTGCACTGGGAAAAGGATGAGACTGAGCTTTTCTCATCCGCAATCCGAGATGTAAAAAATATTCTATCATGCCCAAATTGTAATTCACTCATGGAAGACAATTGTTTTTTTTGCTCCTCCTCTAGAGTAAAGGACCTTGTCTGCATCGTAGGTTCGCAAAAAGATGTGTTTTCAATTGAAGAGACCCATACTTTCCAAGGTATCTATTATGTCTTGAATTGCCTCCTCTCTCCAATGGATGGAAAAAACATTCATGAATTAAACCTTCCCCATCTGGACAATTTCCTTCAAAAAAATGGGACCAAAGAAGTGATCCTTGCCTTAGATTCCACATTAGAAGCAGATGCCACTGCACTGTACTTAAAAAAGCATTTCGAAAATCTAGGATTGAAAGTTACTCGTCTTGCTTTCGGCTTACCGTTGGGTAGCAGCCTTGAATATATTGATGGCTGCACACTTGCCCAAGCATTGATTGGAAGAAAATAAAACAGACAAAGTCACTTCTGACTTTTGACTTTTGCCTTCTGACTTTTGCAAAAGCGATGGAATCGCTTTGCAATTATTCCCCGAGTTTTTTTATACTTGT
>DATIJO010000171.1:0-3968 GCA_035478555.1 Chlamydiales bacterium | reverse complement strand
GTACTTATGCACAGAGACCGCATAGGCAAGAGAGATCTCATCTAACTCTGCAAATTCATAAGGCACGATCTTATCATCAAAAGTAACGGTGAGTTTTTGTTCAGACATATCGATCTGGGCAATTTTCCCAATGTCTCCGTTATAGACCTTTTTATTGTAGTTGTTCTTGATCTGCATCACCTTGTCGCCCTCATGGAAGCATCTGCCTCCGCGGAAGAAGGGACGGGAAGAGGGATTTAGCTTTTGCTGAAGGAGATGATTTAGCATCTCGATCCCAATCGGACCTTTTTTCATAGGGGCAAGGACTTGGATCTGCTTTTCTCGGTCAAACCCTTTGGTTTCTGGTATCTCTTTTTCAACAAGTGAGATGATCTTCTTTTGAATATCTTCGGTATTTTCTAGTGGATAGAAGAGAAAGTCGGTTGTTTCCCCGTTGGATAGATCCGGAAACTCACCGCGGTTGATGCGGTGGGCGTTCAGGATGATGCGGGAGCCTCTCGCTTGTCGGAAGATCTCGGTAAGTCTGGTAATACCGATCTTTTCCGATGCGATCATGTCTTTTAAAACATTCCCTGCTCCAACGCTAGGAAGCTGATCGATATCCCCAATGAAGAGCACCTTGGCACTTTGGGGAATTGCCGCCAAAAGATAGCTCATCAGCATCGTGTCGATCATGCTTGCCTCATCGATGATGATGAGATCTGCTTTTAAAGGATCGTTTCTATTCTTCTTAAATCCGCCTGATACAAAATCAAACTCAAGCAAACTGTGGATGGTAAATGCCTTTCTATGGGTGATCTCGGTTAATCTTTTTGCAGCCCTTCCTGTAGGAGCAGCAAGTAAGATTTGAGAGGTGAGCTTGCTTTGAATAGTAAGAATAGCATTGGTGATCGTGCTCTTTCCGGTACCGGGGCCGCCAGTGATGATATGCAGCTTTTGCATCAGCGCATTTTCAATTGCCTTTTTCTGAGCGTCCGCAAACTGAATATGCAGCTTCTCCTGTACCCATTCAATTGCTTTCGGAATATCTACAGCTCTAGTTGCGCAAGGAGCGCAGCTTAACCGTTCTATCTCTTTTGCGATATTTCTCTCATAAGCATACAACGGCTTTAGCCAAAGAAAGGAGGACTCCTCCACTACTTCATGCATGATCTCTTTTGAAGCGATCAGCTCTTTGATCGCATCCTGAATGGGATCAATCCCAACTTCTAAGATCGCCTCTGCTTTTGGTAGCAGCTCCTTCAGTGGATAACAGGTATGCCCTTCATTAGATAATTCCCACAAAATGAACTCAATGCCAGCTTTGAGCCTCTCTTTAGAATTCTTACCATGGCCAAGATTCTGCGCGATCGCATCTGCCATCTTAAAGCCAATCCCCATCACATCTTTCGCTAGCTGATAGGGAGACTCCTTCACTTTCGCAATGCTTTCATTTCCATAAGTCTTATAGATTCTCTGCGCATAGGCTGGGCTTACACCATTTGCCCTCAGAAAGATCATCACCTCGCGGATGGACTTCTGCTGGTCCCAGCACTCTTTGATCTGCTCTAAACGCTTTTCTCCAATTCCTTGCACTTCCCTCAATCGATGAGGAAAGTGGTCGATGATATTCAATGTCTCTTCTTTGAACTTTTCTACGATCCTCTGTGCATAGACAGGCCCAACTCCCTTCACCAGGCCCGATTCCAGATATTTCTGTATCCCAATCAGATCAGACGGCGTTTCAGAGACATACTCCTTCACTTCAAACTGTTTTCCAAACTGAGGGTGAAATTTCCATTCGCCCTTGCACTTAACTGTTTCTCCCGCCTGAATCGAGGGCATTACCCCCACGACCGTAGTAAGAAAATCTTTGCTTTTCTCTCTAAGCCTTGCCACGGTAAAACCATTTTCTTCCTGCATAAAGATAATGGCATCGATATAGCCTTCGACTTCTTCCAAGCTAACCCCAATCTAAAAGAAATCATACTAATCTGAAATCGATGGGGGATCAAGGAAGAAGTGGTTTGATATAAAAGCTTTGCTTTTTTTTGACTGCCAGCCTAGAATAGTCATCTAAAAACTATTTTATTCCGGATTAGCTCAGCGGTAGAGCAGCGGACTGTTAATCCGTTGGTCGCTAGTTCGAATCTAGCATCCGGAGTTTCTTTAGATAGGGCAGTTACGGCGAAAGTTGTAGCTGTCTTTTTTCATATGATATTAATTAATTGAGTCTTGGTTCTCTCGTTGCTATGAACCGTAATATATTGTAAACTCTTGCCTTTCATAGGAGAGTTGTTGTGCGAACCATTTTGATAGTTTTATCATTTCTCTTTGCATCAATATCGCATGCCGAAATCGCCTCAATTGAACAGCAGATCGAACATGACATCCTTCAAGGACAGTGGGAGTTGCAAGCCGATGAAGCGGCTAAAGTCATGAGTGTTTTTCGATCGGCACAGAGCCATCCGGATTACGAAGAATTACTTAAAGACTTTGTCCAGAAAGCAGAGTCGATAAAGCTTGTTTGCAATGAACAAGGCCCTAAAAGTTCTATGGATGCTCGGCAAGTTGCGCCTGAGTTTCATCCCCTAGTCGCAGAAAACTGTAATGTACGTATTCTACTTGCGAAGGAAAAAGTCGGAGATATCGTTCCAAGGCATTCTCATGAATGGCCAAGTATCATGGTGACGTTGTGCCCGTCTGATTTTCTCCTATTCAATGACGACGGTTCAGAGAGTGTGTGGCAGGGAAAATTGGGTGTGGATGTAAACAGTGGAGATTTTGATCCCATCTCTGTTCCATGCAAGTGCATCGGTCCCCAAGACTATTTTGCTCTACTTTTTGAATTTAAAGATTAGTCTGAAGTTGCAACTTCTTTAGCGATTGCTTCAAGTTGTTGATAGGCTTCAACTATTGAAAAATCCTCATTAGTAATCTTATTTTTTAAGGCTTTCAATTGATTTTGGATAGGCTCAGGTAAAGCTGTCATATTAAGAATATCTTGTAAAAGAAAGTATAAACGATTTTTATCGAAGCTAAGTGAAATATTATCTAGAGGTTTACTGGTTCCAAAATCGATAAGAAACGCTTTCATTAGTTCTTTAGAATAGACGGTATTTCCTAAACTCATATCTCCATGGGCGAATCCTCGCGCATGCATGTCTTTAACACCCCTAAAAATATCAAGAAGGAGGCTAAGGGTTTCCCTAGGTGAAAATTTTTTCCAATCGCATTTAGCAAGAGATCCCCCAGATCCAAGCATCTCTATAGAAAAATAAACCTGGCCACGTTTTTTGCTGATGTAACTTGTATTACAATAAGTAGGAATCACATTTGGAATTCCTTGAAGGGCTATTGCCATATCTCTTTCTTTCACTGCAGCTTTATGCCTAATCTCAAAAAACATAGGAACTGCTTTGGCCATTTCATTCATTAGAACAGATCTTTTGCCCAAAGCTATTTCCCCCGTTACAATGTTTCTCACTAATTTAACCTTCTTAAAACCGCCCTCATCGATTGTTTTCTCATTGATCTCCCAACAAGTTCCTTTCCAAAATACATAGCGGCCCAGATCTCTTCCGCTGAAAATTAACTGTGTTGTATTGACGCCGCGAGCAATCAATTTACGAATTTTATCTTCTATTTTGGTTTTTGGGTCTTTTGGGATGGAAGGGGATGCGCCTTCAGGAGTAGGCTCCTCAGTTCTCAATATATCGCGTAGGAGGGCAACTTCTATCTGAGATATCGCTTCAGGGACTGAGGCCTTTGTGGCTTTAATAGCATTTTGTAGAAGAATTAAGGCATCGGTTTGCATTCCAACTTGTTTCAAACCAATGCAACGTTTTGCGATATCGGCGGCTGCCTCTAATAAAGGGTCAACAACTTTACTTGGATCGGAAGGGGATGTCGCAGCAGTTCCGCTGCATAAACTTATTGGAATAGAAGACATTATTATCCTAATAATTCATTATCTTATTAATTATATT